>URUZ01000459.1 GCA_900551225.1 uncultured Clostridium sp. | reverse complement strand
GGATGAGACGGTATACATCTACAACGTGTTCTCACCCTCAATGCTGTTCCGCATCCTCCACGGCGAGGACACCTTCATGGCCGCATTCCGGGAGAACCCGGTGAAGATGAGCGATGCCTTAAAGCGCGTCAGCGAAGGCACGGTGAATCTGGTCCGCGCACTGATGAAGGACGGCGGCATTGACGGCATCTACTACTGCGTGCAGAACCAGAATATCGACCGCATCAGCGATGAAGATCACGAGAAATACTTCGGCGAGGCGGACCGCCAGGTACTGGAAGCGGCTAACGCTATCAACGACTGCTCCATTTTACATGTGTGCGGCTATGAAGGCAGACGCAACCATGTGAACCAGTGGGCAGGGTACAAGTCCAAGGCCGTCAACTGGGCCGTGAATGTGGAGGAGGTCCCCTTGTCCGAGGGCAGGAAGCTCTTCGGAGACCGCTGCGTGGTCGGCGGCTTTGCCAATACCATCAACGGTGTTTTAAATGTGGGCAGCGAGGAGGAGATCAAAGCAGCCACAAGAAAAATCGTGGAAGAGGCAGGCAGGGAAGGCCTGGTGATCGCAGCAGACTGTTCCCTCCCCTTCTCTATTGACTGGCAGCACCTGATCTGGGTGCGGGAGGAGCTGGAGTCGATTGGGTAAAAGGCTGATGAAAAACTAAAAGGATGGTAACGTGTGCTTGCTAAAAGTGCGCTTGTCAAGTAAAAAAGCTTGACAAGCGCACTCCTTTTGTGTATGATATCATGAACGATTTTCCCCTTACACCTGGCTGCTTAAGGAGGATGTATGAAACTTTTTTCCCGGCGGACTACCTTTCAAAACCATCTCACCTTCCTGTTCAGAAGCTGTGCGGCAGTCTTTGCCTGTATGGCTGCGCTGCTGACCCTTTCCTTTGTGCTGCCCAACCGTTACTTTTTAGAGCAGGCGAATTGCAGCAGCAATGAGGCAGTCTGCCGGGAGATGCGCGGCCAATACGGAAGCTTTGAAGGTTTAACCCGCAGCCTGGCACAGCAGCCGGAGCTGATTGCAGCCCTCTCAGGGGGTGATACGGCTCCGGCCCGCCGGAAGCTTGGAAGTGCTGCGGGGGGAGAGGACTTCCCGGCATACTACTATTTGCTGGACAGAGATGGCCAGGTGGTGCTGTCCAGCCTGAGCCGGGAAAATTACAGCTATTGCAGGGAGAGCCGGCGCATTGCCCGGTCAATGGAACAGCTGGAGGAAAGCCCCAGGTCGGTTGTGTTCTCAGCGGATGATGTGATGTTTGGCGGAGGGGAGAGCACGGTGTGCCATTTTGCCGCGGCCGTTGCGGATAAGGGCGGGAAGCCGACAGGCTATCTCTTTATTTCCCTCAGTGAGAAGGCGATGGAGACGCTGCTGTGGCAGCAGAAGGTGGATGCTGTTATTGTCACTGATCCCCAGGGCCAGATTATCTGTTCTACACTGCCCGGCATCACACGCCTGTCCTCCTGGAGCCCTCCGGCCCTGAAGGAGGGGCATGGACAGGTGGAATATAATAATAAACAGTATCATGTGGAACAAAGGGCCGCAGGCTTTGGCATACAGACGTTTACTTTCAGCAATATTTCCACCAGGAGAAAGACCGAACGGGCGCTGCTTTACTGCGCCGGAGGTGTGACAGCGGCCTTTGCCGCAATGTTAATGTGGGCCGGCAGAAAGACAGTGGCCCGCAGCCGGCAGGCTTTGGACCATCTCCTGGCAGCGGTCAGGGAGTGCAGAGCGGGCAACCTGTCATACCGGATACTGCCGGATACCTTTGACGAGTTTCAGGAACTGTATGATGCCATGAATGCCATGATGAGCCAGATGCAGGATTTGATTGCGAAAAATGATGAGATGGCCAAACGCAGACGCATCATGGAGGTGGGCCACCTGGAGAGCCAGTTCAACCCGCATTTTGTGTTCAATCTGCTGGAAAACCTGAAATATATGATTCTGATAGACCCCAAAAAAGCCAGCAGTATGGTAGTGGGAATGTCCAGGCTCATCCGATATTCAATCAATCACGGACGCATAGAAGTGGATCTGCGCACTGATTTGGAGCAGATTGAGATATACTGTATGCTGCAGAAGAACCGTTTCGGCGACCGTCTGGAATGCCGTCTGGAGGTTCCGCCGGAGCTGCTGGACTGCAAGGTGCCGAAGCTGCTCCTTCAGCCTATTATTGAAAACAGTATTATTAACAATACGGACCATATCCGACAGCTTCAGGTGACGCTGACAGGACAGCGGGAGGGAGATAACATCCGCTTTATCATTCAGGACAATGGGGTGGGGATTCCGCCGGGACAGTTGTGGGAACTGCAGCAGCTTCTTGGGAACAAAGATGCCCTCTCTGAGCACATTGGACTGTATAATGTACACCGCACACTGCAAATGATGTATGGGGATGCCTATGGCATTACCCTGGACAGCGTCTACCGCCATGGAGTGACGGTAAACGTTTTAATTCCTGGGAGGGATGGTAATGTACAAAGTTCTGATTGTGGAGGACGAGGAGATGATCCGAAAGGGTCTGATCTACATGATTGACTGGGCCAAGCTGGGCTGTGTTGTCGCGGGGGAAGCGGCCGACGGCCAGGAGGGGATAGAGCAGATCCGGCAGCTGCAGCCGGACATTGTGCTCACTGATGTGCGCATGCCCTTTGTAAACGGGATTGCAATGCTGGAGAGGACCCGGCACGAATGCGATTATGAAGTGATCATTATGTCCGGCTATGATGAATTTGAGTATGCAAAAAAGGCTATCTCCCTGGGTGTGACAGAATATTTTCTGAAGCCTCTGGATACGGAGGAGCTGGAGAGCGCGATGCAGAAGATCACCGCCAAGCTGGAGGACAAGGCACAGGTTCAAAAACTGAGGCAGGCGGCCCTGCCCAGCGCGGGAAATGTACTCAATCTTTCTGTATTGGATATAAAGTCCAGCAAAAGCCGTCATGTCCAGCGGATGATGGAGTATCTGCAGCAAAATTACAATCAAAAGATATCCCTGTCCGATTTAAGTGAAGCCCTGGGGATCAGCGCATCCTATCTCAATACCCAGTTCAGGGAGGAGACGGGATATACGTTCAATGATTTTCTTAACCGCTACCGCATACTGAGCGCTCTGCGCATGCTCAGCAAAACCGACTGCAGAGTATATGAGGTGGCAGAGCAGGTTGGATTTCAGGATTACAAATACTTCATTCAGGTGTTTAAAAAATACATAGGGGTTTCACCGGTGAAGTTTCTCAAATCACAGTCTTAAGCCCCCAGCGGGCATAGCGCCGATAGCCGACACAGGTTGGCTATCGGCGTTTTGCATACTTTTTTGCGGATTAGTTGCCTATTTTAGATGTTTTTGTCAGATTTTCGGCTGGTGAGTCCCTTTGGCCCATGTTACTATAGCAATATAAAATACAGGAAAGGAGGAAGGATAACATGAAAAACAGACAATACCTGATTGACAATCCGGAATATACCAGAAACAAGGCTAAAGGCGCCCTCTGCGGACTGGCAATTGGGGATTCCATGGGTGATGCAGGCCGGACCGATGAGCTGCAGAAGCGGTATGGCATCTCCATGGGCTTCTCTGACGCCGGAGCATGGAGCACTGATGATACGGAGTTCGCCCTGCTGACGGCCCAGGCCCTTCTCCAGAACCAAGGCTGTTTTGAGAGCGGACATATTGTGGACCTGTGGCTGAAATATGTGGTGAGTGAAGGCCATCTCAAGCGCGGCGGACTGGGCTCCACCGAGGCTTCCTGGAACCTGCGGCGAGGACTCCGGCCGCCGGTCAGCGGCCAGTTTACCGCACATGGGTGCAGCGATGGGGCAGCCATGCGCAGCGCGCCGATCGGAATCGTGTGTGCGGAGAAGGCGGCATACCTTGCCGAGACAGATGCCAGCGTCAGCCACAGCAAGGACGGAATCTGGGGCGCACAGGCAGTGGCAGTGGCTGTCAGCATGGCGATGGTGGATGCCAGCATAGGTGAAATGATGGATCAGGTGTGGAGGGTGATTCCGAAAGACTCCTGGTTTGCAGAATCCATGCACAGGGCGGAACAGGTACTGAAAAATGCACAGTACAATGTGGTTGATGCCTGGATTCCTCTTCATGACCAAATTCTGTGCACTTACAAATCAGCGGTACCTGAGGCCATTACCGCCACTTTTTCCATTATCCAGCTGGAGTACAGCGACTTTGCAAATGGAATGATGCTGGGCTGCAACTACGGCAGGGATGCCGACACCATAGGCGCTGTGACAGGAGCGATTCTGGGCGCCCGGCTGGGAGCTGAAGCCATCCCGGAGAGTTGGATGGAGCAGGTCCGCTATCCTTCGGGCTGCTGCCTCTCCTTTACCAAGGGATTGGATCTGTTTGATGTAGCTGACCGGTTAGCCGGGTTGGTGCAGTGAGCAGGAGACGAAAGAAAGAGCAGGTGATTATAAATGGCTGTAGCCAAGACAGACCCCCCTTTTAGTAAACCCTATTCCCCTGTGCGCAGAGCACGCAATATGATCCTGAATGTTTTAACTAATCCCTACAACATGATCGTCGGCATCTCCCTGGTTCTGCTGGCCTATTTTATCCTGACACCCCTGTATGAAATGATCTCAACCTCATTC
>URUZ01000458.1 GCA_900551225.1 uncultured Clostridium sp. | reverse complement strand
GCTATGTTCTCTGGCACTGGCATGAGGAGATTCAGTTCTACTATATAACCAGCGGCAGCGAGTGTTTTCATATCAACAGCCACCAGAAAATCTTGGGCGAAAACCAGGGGATTTTCATATCCTCCAATGTTCTTCATATGGCAAAACCCTGGAACAATACAGATGGAACCTTCGTTTGCACCAACATTAATCCCATTCTGCTGTGCGGTTATTCGGACAGTGTCCCGTGCCTGTGCTTTTACGGGGAAAATGAATGGGAAGTCGACGTGGTATCATCGCTGATAAAAATATACAGAATGTACAGTAAAAAATCGGAAGGCTATGAGCTGGACATGGTTGCCCAGCTGCTGGCCATATGGAAAAAAATGTATTTAAATTACAAAGAACAGGAGGAAGGGGAATCCTTTATCACGGGGCGGGATAACCAGCGGATCAAACAGGTTCTTTCCTATATACATGAGCATTTTTCTGAGAAAATCACCTTGCAGCAGATCGCGGATCATGTGAGCGTGAGCCGGAACGAATGCTGCCGTTTCTTTAAAAAGTATATGGGCTGTTCGATCTTCAGTTACCTGACGGATTACCGTATCCTGAAGAGTACGGAACTGCTGCTGACAACTGACCGTCCGGTCAGTGCCATTGCAGTTGACTGTGGCTTTAACGCGGCCAGCTATTATATTGAGCAGTTCCGCAGGAAGAAGCAGATCACGCCAAAGGAGTACCGGAATGTGAGGCTGCAGTGATAAAGAAATGATTGGGAGGATAAAAGAATGACTGTAAAAGAACTGCTTGATAAGACTGACCGGACATATATTTCAGGGGAAATGACCCAGCGCTACGGGGGCGATCTGGAGGAGGGGGAGGCCTATACGGCGGAGGCCGTGGAACATATGCTGGCTCTGAAGCCTGAGCGCAGCGGCGAGAACCTGATCGTCTGCGCCCAGTACAGGGAGTGGTTCCCTGATGTGGAAAGTCCAACTTACATGGACACCACCTTATACAAGAAAGCTGAATTATTGTCTGAGAACGGCATGAGCCACGGTTACGCCTATGACATGATACCATGGCCCAGGATTCTGGGAACTGATGTGGCGCAGACCTCCATCGAACTGTACGGCACGCAGGAGTGTGCGCTGGCCATTTATCATGAGATGACATTTTTCGGCTGCTGGAAAGAACAGTGGGAGTCCAATGTCAGGGAGCTGCTGGACTGCCAGGCCCAGGAGCAGGCGTACCCAGTGGCAGATCTGTGGGAAGGCATAGATGTCCGGCAGCCGGAGCCAAGCTGCAGTGAGGAAGAACAGGGAGCCATGATTCTGCGGGACAACCGGGCAGTGCTGGCGGGAATCCTTAAGAAGGAGCAGGAACGGCTGCAGCAGCCCATGGCTGAAAGCCGGTAATCACAATGGACAGGGCAGCTGGCGGAAATCAATTTTAAGGCACGCTCTAGGGCCGCTTTCGGGACAGTACCTCGAAAGCGGCCCTTTTATCAAAGGCTATTTATCATACTCATCGTAATCATATTCGTCACATTCATCTTCTTTCCGTCCGCATTTCTTGCAGCCGTCGTTAAAACCTCTCCAGTAAAATTCTTTCAGAACTTTTTCGAATAATTCGCAGTCCTTGCCCTGCTCATGCTTGCGTTCACATTCGCACTCATGTCTTGGCTCACACTCATATTTGGGCTTGCACTCGCACTCGTATTTGGGCTTGCATTCGCACTCGCGTTTGGGCTTACATTCGTATTTAGGCTTGTACTCATACTCGCATTTAGGTTCACACTTTTCGTGGCATTTGCACCTGCATTTACATCTAAAAGATTCACTGCTCATATTATTTAGCTCCTTATATATATATTGCACTACAGGATATTATATGGGACAAGTGAGTGATGTGTGAATCCTATGAAAATGGCGGCCAGGTGTTAAGAAATCAACTGCTGTTTTAACGAAGAAAAGGGAGGGGGTCATTCGTTTATATAAGAGAAGCCTGTTTTTTTACGGACAGGCCTGGAATACACGGCGAGGAGAATGACAAGATGAGAGAGCATAAAAATACAGTAGATGAAATGAATGAGGCAGAATTATCAGGTATGGTTATGAACCGTCCCCATACGGCTTTTATCAAGGATGGGGAGTGGTATTCCCGTTTCACACTCCAGTCCACAAGGCGCAGCAGTGTAAAGGACGAGATACCGGTATATATAAAGGGAGAGATCCATCTGGAACCAGGGCTTAAGGTCAGGGTCAGAGGGGCCATGAGATCCTACAGCCAGCATGTTGGGGCCAAGTCGCGCCTGCTGGTGTATGTGATGGCCAATGAGGTGATTGAGGGGGAGATCCAGGAGGAGCCTGCGGATATCAATAAAATTCACATCAGCGGCTTTGTCTGCAAGGTCAACGGCCTTCGGGAAACGCCTCTGGGCCGGGTGATTACAGAGATGATCGTAGCCGTGAACCACGAGGACGGAAGTTCCTCCTACCTGCCCTGTATCACCTGGGGAAGCACTGCGCGGACCACCGACCGGCTCCGGCCCGGTGACAAGGTCCAGCTCAAAGCCAGGTTCCAGAGCCGGTCCTATGCCAAGGTTATGGAGGGGCAGGAGAAGACGAAGACCGCCTATGAGCTGTCGGTTCTGGAGATGGTGGTGTGATTTTTATGATTATTTAAAACAGTGCAAATCTGCATACCCCGTTATGCTATAGTACATTCATAAGAGATACGAAAGGCTTATCCAGCCACGCAATCTTATGTTATGAAACAGTAAGCGTCGGTATGCAAATGGCTGAAGCAAACGGTCTGTAAAACCGTGACCCCAGTGGTAAACAATGTTGGTTCAAATCCAACCCGGCGCAGGCGGCTTATGAGATAATACGCCTGAGCAGATGTGGCAGAGCGGCTGAATGCGGCTCCCCGCTAAGGAGTTGGCCGGTGTAAACGGCCCGGAGGTTCGAATCCTTCCATCTGCGTTGACATATGGGAAAAATGAAGTATAATGATAATCAGGAAACTGAGAAAAGGAAGGAAACAGCAATGGCAGCGGGAAATTTTAAACGCAATTTCAACAGTTATAAGCAGTCCGGTGACGTCAGTCGGTTCTATTACGGCTATGGCAGCGGACTTCTTAGCGTAACTGAAGACAGGAACTGCCAGCGCGCCTTGTAAATCACCGATGGGAGACAGGGGGCCTGTGACAGGCCCTTTTTTGATGCAGAAAGCGGGGAACAGACAATGCATCAGACAATGTTTCCATTGTTGATTATGAATATATTAGAGAATCACTCCACAGGGGATCATCCCCTTACAATTACGGAGATCACCAATTTTGTGAACCGGGAATTCGCCCCCTTTGCCATGGAAAAGGATCAGCTGATGAACCGCTCCACAGTGATGCGCATCCTGGATGCCATGGAGTTCTGGACAGAGGGAAACCTGCTGAACTTTAAGGTTGTGCAGTGCGGGTCAGAGAATAAGAAGCTGTTCTGCCTGGAGCGGTAGGGCAGTGTCCGGCCCCGGCTGATGTCGGCGGGCCTCCGCTGCGCCCACAGCCCTGGCGGATTTGCTGCTTGACAACCCAGCTCCCTGGTCTTAGACTGTTAATGCCGGGAGGACGGAGCATGGAGTGACCCGGCTAAATATAACAGGAAGATAAAGGCTGTATAAAATGTTTGATGTGCTATTGCGGGCGTGTTCCTTCGCCATGATAATTGTGATTGGAATCGGGCTTCGTTCCTCGGGGCTGATGGGGAAGGAGGCAGGGGAGGCGGTGAAAAAGCTGCTGATATACCTGACCCTTCCCGCTGTTATAATCGTGAATTTCTCGGCCATGGACCGGCTGCCGGGGGAGCTGACGGCCCTGGTGGTTCTGGGGCTGGTGTTCAATCTTGTGATGATTGTCCTGGGCGCGGTGATGACCAGGAAACGCAGCGGCGGAGACCGGGCGCTGTACATGCTGGGGCTGCCGGCCTACAATATCGGGGCGTTTGCATTTCCTTTTGTCCAGAGCTTCCTCCCTAGTCTGGGCGTTATCTCAGCCAGCCTTTTTGACGTGGGCAACAGCATCATGTGCACCGGAGGCACCTACGCCTTTGTGTCGGAGTACGCGTCGGGGGAATCGGGCCGATTTGACGTGAAGAACAGCCTGCGGCGGCTGATATCCAGCCCGCCCTTGGTGACCTATGTGGTGATGTATGTGCTGGCAGTGCTGGATATCCGGCTGCCGGGGCCGCTGGTGACGCTGATTGATCCCATCGCCAAAGCCAACATATTCGTGGCCATGATGATGCTGGGGCTGCTGTTTCACCTGGAGCTGAAGCGGGAGTACCTGAAGGAAGTGTTCACCATCCTTGTGATCCGCCATGTGTTTGCGGCAGGGACTGCGCTGTTCTGCTATTTTGTGCTGCCCTTTGACCTGGTGGTCCGCCAGGCTCTGGTTCTGGTGTGCTTTGCGCCCATGAGCGCCATGGCGCCGGCCTATACCGGGATGTGCGGGGGAGATGAGGGAATGTCCAGCTGCGCCAACAGCATTTCCATTGTGTGCAGCCTGGCGGCGATTACGGTGTTGGTGGTTTTGCTGTCTCTTATACACATCTGACGCTGCCGACGAGCGATCTAGTGTAGATCTCGGGGGTCGCCGTATCATTAAAAAAA
>URUZ01000457.1 GCA_900551225.1 uncultured Clostridium sp. | reverse complement strand
CTATACAGTATACATAGATGTAGTGTTTGGAGTCAATGCCGTCATGGATTTTGTGGTATTGGCAATCTTGAATCGGATTTTAAGGTCCGGCGCCGGATTGGGAAGAATAATGTCCGGTGCAGTTGTAGGCGCAGTGTGGGCATGTATCGTCAGCCTGCTGCCAGGCCTTCCGGCGTGGGGGAGAGCAGCGGGCACTTACGTGGCCGTCAGCGCCCTGATGGCAGCGGTGGCCTTTCGGCCTGAATGCATAAAAGATCTGGTGAAGGCGGTGCTGGGAATGTACGCGGTGGCCGCCGCGCTGGGAGGAACGATGCTGGCCCTGTATCAGCATACAAGAGCAGGTTACTATGTGGAACTGCTGATCCGTGGGGAGCGGATCGGCGGACTGCCTTCAGTCTCATGGCTGCTTATTGCCCTGGGCAGCGCCGCAGCCGTTTACGGGCTGTCCGGAGCGGTCAGGGAGTATGCCAGGAGCCGTATGGAAGGCAGAAAGTATCTGGAGGTGACACTGGGCTGCCAGGGGAGAGAAGCCCGGTTAACCGCCCTGCTGGACACAGGCAACTGCCTGAAGGAGCCAGTAAGCGGCCGCCCCGTCCATGTTGTAACTGCTTCTGCGCTGTCAGAACTGTGTCCCAAAGTACCTGGGGTCATCTATGTGCCCTACCAGGCAGTGGGAACAAGCAGCGGATTGCTTCCGGCCATTTTTATGGACTGGATGGAAGTGGAGCTGGACCACAAAAGATATAGGTTTGACCGCCCGCTGGTGGCAGTCATACGGGAGTCCTTATCCCCCTCGGGGAAATACCAGATGCTTCTACAGCAGGAACAGTGGGATAGGGATGAGTACAACATCACGTGACGAGTTTTCGCAACATACAGGAGGGAATTTCCATGATTATAAAAGTATCCATACCAAACCGTTTTCAGCTAAAGACCGTGCCAAGTTTCAAGACGGTATTGATGCCAAAGCAGAGCGAGGTTCACTATATCGGAGGAGCCGACATTCTGCCCGCACCGCTGGAGTCGGAGGAGGAGGGCCGGATGATCGCGCTTCTGGGAAGCGATGACGACCAGAAGGCGAGAGGCTCCCTGATCGAACACAATCTGCGTCTGGTGGTATACATCGCAAAGAAGTTTGACAACACCAGCGTGGGAGTGGAAGATCTGATTTCCATCGGTACAATCGGGCTGATCAAGGCCATTAACACCTTTAAGCCGGATAAGAATATTAAGCTTGCTACATACGCATCAAGATGTATTGAAAACGAGATTCTCATGTACCTGCGGCGGAACAACAAAACCCGCATGGAGGTATCTATTGACGAGCCTTTAAACGTGGATTGGGATGGAAATGAACTTCTGCTGTCAGATATTCTGGGCACCGATGAGGACGTGATCTACCATGATATTGAGGAAGAGATCGAGAAGAATCTGCTGAACAATGCAATCAGCAGGCTGAACCCCAGAGAACGCAAGATTGTGGAGCTGAGATACGGCCTGACCAACGAAGATGGGGAGGAGATGACCCAGAAGGAAGTAGCGGATCTGCTGGGAATCTCACAGTCCTATATCTCCAGGCTGGAGAAGAAGATTATGAAGCGGCTGAAAAAAGAGATCGTACGCTTTGAATAGATAAAAGAAATGATTGGTATATTCCCTGAGCAGGAAAAGACTGAGGCCTGCTTAGGGATATTTTATATTTGGCAAATGTATAATCAGGCATAAAAATACCGCCAGCCAATACATGACTGACGGCACAAGAATATCTATTACTTCATCTGAACCATATTATCTTTGATTTTAAACTTCCCAAAGCTCCTGAGGAAACTGGATATACGGCTGAACCCATACTGCTTGACGTCAAAAGAGGGATATGCCTTCTTCAGCTCATCATGCATAATGCTCAGATTGTCCACATGTCCGTTGTAGGTGCGGATAATGCGGATGATACCCTGTTCGATCTCTTCCTTTGAAATGCTGGCTGTCTTTTCCTGGACGAAATAACCGCCGTGTAGTTTGACTACTTGGAAGTCGCAGTTGTTCAGACTTTCCAGAAATGTGGAGAGCTTGGAATATCCATAGTTACGCACATCAAAATCAGAGAAGCGCTTAGACAGGAAATTCCCAACCCGGGCAAGTCCCAGCGGCTGGTTGACGCCATTGTTCTCCATAAGGATCTTGGAGATGGCCTTCTCGATCTCATCAATTCCCGTGATGGTTTTCTGGATGGCGTCTATATCGGCCACGTCCTCCTTCATTGTCACCACAGTGCCGCGTCCTTTGACGTTCTCCACCACTTCAGGCGCATCCTCGGAGGAGATGATCTCCAGCAGTTTAAAGGTGTCACAGGCGGTTCTGAAGGGCTTGGGCGTCTTTTGCTCGCCGATTCCCATGACGAACATGCCTGATTCCCTGAGACGCTGGGCCAGTTTGGTGAAGTCGGAGTCGCTGGAGACCAGACAGAAGCCGTCTACATTTCCCGAATAAAGGATATCCATGGCATCGATAATCATGGCGGAATCGGTGGCGTTCTTGCCTGTGGTATAGCTGTACTGCTGGATGGGATTCACGGACCAGTCCAGCAACACATTTTTCCAGCTGCGCTTCTCATTGTCCGTCCAGTCACCGTAAATCCGTTTGTAGGTGGCAATGCCCTGGTCCGACACTTCATCCAGAATGTACTTAATATACTTTGGCGACACGTTGTCCGCGTCAATTAAAACTGCAAACCTGCGATCATTCTGTTCCATATAATATGTTCTCTTTTCTATGTTTAAATGGTAGTAGCGTGATATCATACATAGATAGTGTAACACATCCGGGACAGGCCTTCAAGGAAAAAGGCGGTCAGCTCAGATAAGATTTCATGGTTTTCAGCGCATTTTTCTCCAAACGGCTGACCTGGGCCTGGCTGATATGGATCTCCTGAGCTACTTCTGTCTGGGTCTTGCCCTCGAAAAAGCGCATGTCGATAATATGGCGTTCCCGCTCGGGCAGACGTTTCATGGCTTCGCCCAGGGACAGATCCTCCACCCAGTTTTCTTCCAGGTGCTTTTTGTCGCTGATCTGGTCCATGACGTAAAGGGGATCTCCGCCGTCAGTGTAAACGGGCTCATACAGGCTCACCGGGGTCTGGATGGCGTCCAGCGCGTAGGTGATCTCCTCCTTTGTCATGCCGATCTCCGTGGCAATCTCCATGAGTGTCGGCTCCTTGGCATTGGCGCGCGTCAGCTGTTCTCTGGCGTAAATAGCCTTGTAGGCCGTGTCTCTTAAGGAACGGCTGACCCGGATGGAGTTGTTGTCCCTCAGATAGCGGCGGACTTCTCCCAGTATCATGGGCACCGCATAGGTGGAAAATTTCACATTTTGGGTAATATCGAAATTATCGATGGCCTTGATGAGGCCGATGCAGCCGATCTGGAACAGATCGTCAATGTTCTCCTGATTGCCGGAAAAACGCTGGATTACACTTAACACAAGGCGCAGATTTCCTTTGATATACTGTTCTCTGGCGCTTTTGTCGCCCTCCAGAATCCGCTTGAACAGCTCCTCTTTTTCCTCATTGCTCAGCAATGGCAGTTTTGCGGTGTTGACTCCGCATATTTCCACTTTGTATCCCGACATGATGCTTACCTCCGCTATATGCGATACTGGCCGGGCAGAACAAAAATATTTTTCCGCGGGGCCGGTTGATATAACGAAATGATGTACGGATTGAAATGGTTTTATACGGTTGGAGGTGAGAAAATGATTTCCATTTTTTCGCAAAATAGAAAAGAGCCAGCAATTATGGGCAATTGCGGGCTCTTGAAAAATTTACCAGTTTTTATTTATTTTTTCGGTACAGGATCAGCAGGCCCTTGAGGAGCAGGGCGTCGTCGCAGATGATCCGGTGGCGGCACATGGGGGTGATGAAGCGGGACAGGCCGCCGGTGGCGATGACTGTGGCCGGTTCTCCCAGTTCCTGTTCCATGCGGTCAATGATTCCGTCGATCATGTCCACATTGCCGTAAATGATTCCGGCACGCATACAGTCAATGGTATTCTTGCCGATTACACGGTCCGGCACCTCCAGGCTGATGTGGGGGAGCTGGGCGGTCTTGGAGCTTAGGGAATCCAGGGAAACCTTCAGGCCGGGCAGGATGATTCCGCCGATATAGTTGTTGTGTTTGTCTACCACGCACATGGTGGTGGCTGTGCCCATGTCGATGACAATCAGGGGAAGGGGATGTTCGTGGCTGGCTGCAACCGCATCCACGATCTGGTCTGCGCCCACTGTTTTGGGGTTGTCCATCAGGATGTTCAGGCCGGTCTTCATGCCTGATCCCACCAGCAGCGGGCGGAGTCCGGTGACCTTCTCCACAGCGGAGAGAATGACGCTGTTTAAGGGCGGTACAACGGAGGAGAGGATGGCGCCCTCTATATTCTTAACATCGATACCGCACATTTCCAGTATGTTTTTGAAGCTGACCGCGTACTCTGTGGCAGTGCGGTTCTGGTCCGTGGTGACCCGCTCGATGAAATAAGTTTTGTGCTCATCGATGCCGCCGATTACTGTGTTGGTGTTGCCCATGTCTATGGCTAAAATCATGAGAGAACTCCTTTCAATGGTTATAAGATTGTGATATACTATGAACACTTAGGTGCTGCAGAACAGGATGTACTCACTGTGAACATTGTAGC
>URUZ01000456.1 GCA_900551225.1 uncultured Clostridium sp. | reverse complement strand
GGAGGCGGCCATGGGGATCGTAAGGCAGCCATGGGTAGAGTGAGGCGGCCAGGGAATGAGCAAGGCCGGGATATGAGACAGCCGGGCCATGGGGTGTCCGGCGGAAAGAAGGGAGATCATGAAACGTATGAAGGCACTGCGCTATTTAGGCCCTGAGGAGCTGCGGGTGGAGGAAGTGAACATGCCGCAGCCGGGGCCTGGGGAAGTATTGATCAGGGTACGGGCCTGCGGCATTTGCGGCAGCGATGTACATGGGTATCTGGGACTTACTGGGCGGCGGATTGCACCCATGACCATGGGGCATGAATTCTGCGGGGAGGTGGCTGAGCTGGGCCCCGGGGCCGGGAAATTCGCGGTGGGCGATCTGGTCATCGTGCAGCCCATCCATTTCTGCGGGGAATGCGCCAATTGCAGAAGAGGGCTGACCATGCTGTGTCTGAACAAACGGTTTTACGGTGTGCTGACCGTGGACGGGGCTATGGCGGAATATGTGGCTGTGCCTGAGAAGCTGCTGTATCCCCTGCCTGAGAACAGCACGCCCTATACTGGGGCACTGGTGGAGCCATATGCAGTGGCCTACGGAGCGGTGGAGAAAGCCGGGGATCTGACGGGGCAGACCGTGCTGATAATCGGGGCAGGAACCATCGGCGCCTGCATGCTGCAGCTGGTGAAGCTTAAAAATCCCGGCCGGGTGATCGTCTCCGATCTGAGCAGCGCCAGGCTGGAGACTGCGCGAAAGCTGGGGGCGGACCAGGTAATCAACCCGGCTAAGGAGGATTTCATGGAGGCGGTAGAACGGGTGACAGATGGGGAGATGATTGATACCTCCATCGAGTGCGTGGGCGTCCAGGCCTCGGCCAATCAGTCCGTCAAATGCCTGAAGGTGGGCGGCACCGCTGTGTGGGTGGGAATGTCCCAGAAGGAGATGACCATCAACATGCAGGATATTGTATGCCTGGCCAGGAAGGTATTGGGCAGCTTCAACTACACCCATGAGGAGTTCGGCCGGGTGGCGGAGATTGTGACCTCGGGGCGTTTGGCCACGGATCTGCTGGTGAGCCGGGTAGTATCCCTGGAACAGGCGGCAGGGCTGTTTCCCGAAATCCACAGCAGCCCTGATGCATATCTGAAGGTGATTATTGACCCCACACTGTAGGGAGAAGGAGGCGGGAATGAAATTCGGATGCTGTTTAAATATGGTGGCGGAGCATGAGGACAGAACGGGCATCGAGTATCTGCCGGAGCTGGCAAGGCTGGGCTATGACTACGTGGAGCTGCCTCTGGCGGAGATGATGGAGCTGTCAGAGGAGGAATTCGAGCGCCTGGTTGCAGGCCGGCTGAGGGAATACCATATGGCCTGTGAGACCTGCAACAATTTTTTCCCGGGAACCGTGCGTCTCACCGGGGAGGGGGTGGATCTGGAAGCCGTGATGTGTTATGTCAGGGAAGCGCTGGCCAGAGCAAGCTCCCTGGGGGTTCAGTACGTGGTGTTCGGCAGCGGCAAGGCCAAAAATGTGCCGGAGGGGTACTCCATAGAGGAAGGCCGGCGCCAGGTGGTGGAGCTGCTGCGGCGCATTGGACCTGTGGCGGAGGAGAATGGGATCACCATTGTGATTGAGCCGCTGCGCAGGCAGGAGTGCAACCTGATCAATACCTTTGAGGAGGGCTGCCGTCTGGCGGAGGATACTGGCCATGAGCACGTGAAGGTTCTGGTGGACTTCTATCATCTGACAGAGGAAAAGGAGCCGGTGGAACATCTGCTGAAGTGGGGGAGGGAGTACCTGCGCCATGTGCATTTTGCCAACCCGGCCGGAAGGCTCTACCCGGCTGAGATGGGGGAGGCGGATTACGGACCCTTCTTTGACGCGCTGAGGGAGATTGGCTATGATGAGCGCATCAGCTGTGAGGCCTACGCCGGGGATTTCCCTGCGCAGGCGGAGAAAGCCCTAAGGTTTTTGAAAGAATTCTGGTAATTTATAGAAATTAATAGAAGCCTGGTTCCGGATTTGACACGGAACCAGGCTTTTTGTATCTTTTTTTTCATAACTTCGCAAGCTTTATAAACTTACCGAAAGAATATCGTAAGTTGACGCATCCAGCGTACACGGGCTATAATAAAAACAGATAATTGGAAGGATTAGGGGGTGCCCCCTTTAAGGAGGTTAACAGGATGAAGAATTGGAAGAGGTTTACAAGCGCGGTTCTTGCAGCCGGTATGCTGATTGCAGCGATGCCGTTGGAGACCTTGGCGGCGACGAAGTATATAACCAGTATTTCTTTGAAAGTGCATACGAATTTGGATGCCGGGGATTCCGTCAATGACGGTGATAATATCGGAATTGAAAATGGAGGCGGTGAAGGCACTTATGTGTACACTACGGGCAGCCGGTACAGGGTATCTGCAGCAGAGTGGGCTAATGACAAGAATATTGGCATCGGCGATGAGCCAAAGATGTATGTGTGGCTGGAGATCACTGATGACGCATATGACAACGAATATAAATTCCGCAGCAGCTACAGCTCCAGCAATGTCAGCGTCAGCGGCGGAAGCTATGTAAGTTCCAGCAAAAGCGGCAGCGATCTGAAGGTGACCATCCGGGTATCCGGCATCAAGGGCACCTACGACGCCCCGGAGAATGCAGAGTGGGGCAACTCCAGAGGCCGGGCCACCTGGGATAAAGGGGATGACAGCACCAGCTATTTTGACGTGTACCTGTACCGCGGCTCCTCTGTGGTGAAGAAGCTGGAGGATTACAACGGAACCAGTTACAACTTCTATCCCTATATGACCAAGGAAGGGGATTACACCTTTAAGGTCCGCACGGTTCCTCATACGGAGAGCGAGAAAAAGTATGGCAAGAAGAGCGACTGGACAGAGTCGGACGATCAGTATATTGACGAGGATGACGTATCTGACGGCAGCGGGCAGACCTCAGACAACGGCTCCACGCCCGGCGGCGGAACCACGGATGTGGGCTGGCGCAAGGATGGGGATAAGTGGTATTTCCGGTATCCCGACGGCAATTACCAGAAGGCCGGCTGGCTCAAATGGAATGAAAAGTGGTATTTCTTTGACAACACCGGCAAGATGCTCACAGGATGGCAGCAGACCGGCGGAAACTGGTATTTTCTGGGTAACAGCGGTGACATGAAGACCGGATGGATACAGTCAGGCAACCTGTGGTACTACTGCAATCCCAATCAGGATGGGCCGGAAGGCGCAATGGTTAAGAACGCATGGCTGACTATCAATGGTCTGGTTTACTTCGTGAATCAGAGCGGAGTCATGGTGGAGGGCTGGTATCAGGTGGAGAACAACTGGTATTACTTCCAGCCGGGATCAGGCAACAAGGTGGTAAACACTACAATCAACGGATTTGTACTGGACGCCAACGGAGTCTGGCAGCATTAAATATAGAGATGTGTCTGTACCAGGCTGTGCAACTGCACAGCCTGGTGTAATGCATTTATGAGTATATTTCCAGATATGTTACAGGGAGAGTTTTTGAGGATCAGTTGTGCGGGCGGCATTTTTCATAGATAAGATAATGGAGGCCATTTTGGCGAAAGGAGCTTGAATGAAAAGGATACGGACAGCAGCCGGCCTGACGGCAGTGTTTCTGATGGCGGCAGGAACAGCGTTTACGTCCCACGCAGCGGAGAAAGAGTATAAGATTTATGTGTCCAATAACTATGACACAGAGCAGGTCAGCGCGGACGACAATGATGATGAGAAGGTGCATCCGCTGGCCCCGGAGGTGTACAGCGATGACTACGAGATCATTGACGGCCCAACCTGGTCCAAGGGCCTGCTGAGCTGGAGCCCTGGCAGCAAGGTGACGGGAACCATCTATGTGGACCTGGAGAGCTCGCAGGCAGATTCTATTGGCAAGAGCCGCACGGAGATTCTGGCAGCGGACGGCGAGGACAATGATGTGGAGATCACATCCGTGGAGAAGTATAAAGGGGATAAGTACGAGGGTGACAGCATCTACCGTGTGAAGTTCAGCTACCAGGTGGCGGCGCAGCTGGGGGATACCTCTTGGGCCGGCTGGGACAGTGCGAATCCCACTGTGGCAAAATGGAACGGCGTCAAGTACGCCAATACCTACCGGGTGGTGCTTTTTGACGATCAGGGGTCCGTGGTGTCCCAGGTGGTGGAGAATGCCACTTCCTATGATTTCTCCCAGTTCATGACTAAGGCCCAGGTGAACTATTACTTTGAGGTGACGGCCATTGCCAGGAACGGGGATCAGAGGGATTATCTGAAGGACGGCGGGCAGGTCAGCTCCCTGGCGTCAGCGGCATCCAATCCCGGTATCACGGACGGCACCTGGGGAGATTACCAGCAGGGCCGCCGATTTACCAAAGCCGACGGCAGCAGCCCGGCGGACTGCTGGGAACTGATTCTGGGGAAATGGTACTACTTTAATCCACAGGGCTATGCGGTGACCGGATGGAACCAGATAAACGGCGTGTGGTACTATATGTATGAGGACGGAGCCATGGCGGCGGGGACGGTGACACCGGATGGGTATAAGGTGGACGGCAACGGGGCGTGGACCAGCTGATCTTATTGGAATGCATAAGGCATGGAGTGATATTACTCCATGTCTTTTCTTTTATGGTTAATGCGCGCAGTGGGATCTGTTGTTTGGCTTCCAGCTGGGCTTGTGGATGGGAGTAGGGG
>URUZ01000455.1 GCA_900551225.1 uncultured Clostridium sp. | reverse complement strand
TTATCACTCCGGCGATGTCGGAGTCTTTTGAGTTTCACGCAATATACCACATTATGGACTTTATAGGCCTGAATTTCAATTTGTTTTTATATGAAGGGGAAGGCTGTGAAAGGGAAGGCTGTGACGGAGAAGGCGCGGCCCCACGGCAGATCCTGATTGCAGGCCCATATCTTGGTCAGCAGCCGGATATGGAATTCTGTGAGGAGATTTTACAGAAGAATGGAAAGAATATGGCTCTTCTGGTGCCATTTTACAACTATTGCCTTGGACTGCCTGTGGTCAGCAATTCAGCCATGATGGAGGCCATGCAGACAGCGGTCCGGGCGGTGACCGGGGAGGAGGGGGAGGTGCTGTACCGGCATTACCAGCCCCAGGCCACAGACCGGCCGCCCGTGGTGGAGACAGGGACGCCGGCGGGGGAGGCGGCTATGATGGAGCTTCTGGAAGAGCGCTACCGGGACGAGAATCTGATGCTTCAGGAAGTGGGCCAGGGCAATGCTGAGCAGGCCCTGAAATATTACCGGCAGTTCTCATTTTCCAGCCGCTCCATCGTCCGCACCGAGGACCCTATCAGGACATGCAAGAATCTGGGATTTTCCCTGAACACCATGCTGAGAAAGAGCGCTGAGCAGGCGGGAATCCATCCCATCTATCTGGACATCATATCCACCAATTTTGCCATGCTCATTGAGAATTCCCGGCGCATGGAGGAGATTGAGGACATCCGGGCCCACATGATCGGCGCTTACTGCCGGTTCGTGCAGAAGCAGCGGCTGGACCAGTACCCGCCTTTAGTCCGTCTGGCCATCACCTACATCCGGGTCCACCTGGCGGAGCCGCTTACCCTGAAGCAGGTGGCGGAGGGCATACGGGTCAGCCCGTCCTACCTGTCCCGCATATTCAACCAGGAGGTGAAGGAATCCCTGTCCAACTATATCACCCGGGCCAGGATTGAAAAGGCGTCCCAGCTTCTGACCTTCACCGCCATGAGCATCCAGAATACCGCCTTCTATGTGGGATTCAGCAATCTGAATTACTTCAGCCGCTGTTTTAAGAAATACTGCGGCATGACGCCCACGGAATACAGAAATAGCCTCCGGACTGTATCGGATCATACAGTCTGAAGGCCTCTTCAGTACCAATCAATCAGTCCACGGACTCCGCAATATCGTACAGCAGGCGCTCGGTATCCTTCCAGCCCAGACATGGGTCGGTGATGGACTTGCCGTAGCAGTGCTCGCCGATCTTCTGGCTGCCGGGCTCAATATAGCTTTCGATCATCAGGCCCTTGACCAGGTTCCTGATATCATTGGAGTGGCGGCGGCTGTGAAGCACTTCCTTGGCAATGCGCACCTGTTCCTGGTAGCGTTTGTTGGAGTTGCTGTGGTTGGTGTCCACTATGCAGGCCGGGTTGGCCAGATCACGTTTGCTGTACAGCTCAAACAGCAGGCGCAGATCTTCATAGTGATAGTTGGGGATGCTCTGCCCGTGCTTGTTCACTGCGCCCCTCAGTATGGTGTGGCTTAAGGGGTTGCCCGGGCATTGCACCTCCCAGCCGCGGAAGATGAAGTCATGGGGGAGCTGGGCAGCCACCACGGAGTTGAGCATTACGGTGAGATCGCCGCTGGTGGGGTTCTTCATGCCCACCGGCACATCACAGCCGCTGGCCACCAGGCGATGGAACTGGTTCTCCACGGAGCGGGCGCCCACGGCCACGTAGGACATCATGTCGGATAGGTAGCGCAGATTCTCAGGGTAGAGCATCTCGTCCGCCGTGGACAGCCCGGTCTCCCGGATTACCCGCATGTGCATGTGGCGGATGGCCAGAATGCCCTCAAACATGTTGGGCTTTTTCTCAGGGTCCGGCTGATGGATCATGCCCATATAGCCTTCCCCGGTGGTTCTGGGCTTGTTGGTGTAGACTCTGGGGATGATGATCAGCTTATCCTTGGTCTGCTCCTGGATCGGAACCAGGCGGGAGGCATAGTCCACCACCGAATCTTCATTATCAGCGGAACAGGGACCGATGATCACAATAAATTTGTCGCTTTCCCCTGTAAATATTCTTTTGATTTCCTCATCCCTCTGTAATTTAGCTGCCGCCAGGCCAGGCGCCAGGGGGAACTGCTCGCGGATCATGTCCGGCGAGGGCAGATCGTTAACGAATGTGAATCCCATCTCAATTGTACCTCCATTCCAGTCTGTAGTATGTAAATTGTTTATTTCAACGGTTTATTATAGTATAGAACCGGGGATTCAGCAAGAGTTAGGTTGAAAATGTTGACAGAAATCTGTTTTCACAGTATAAATAGAGACAAGGTAAGTCCCCGCCGCCTGCGGGCCGGGGAATGGTAAAGGCAGGTCTGATAAAATGAGGGAATTGGAACGGGGAACTTTATCTGCCGGCATCCTGATGATGATCATCAACGGCTACATTGTAAGAAGTCTGTAAGGTGCCGATCTGGTAAAAAAGCTTGCATGAAAAATAAAATATGGTAAACTAATAACATACAGGCCGGACACTGTTTCGCCCGGCCGTGCTATAAAAGGAGAGAAGCTATGCAGATTTATGATGAATTAGTCGCCCGCGGTCTCATCGCCCAGGTGACCAATGAAGAAGAGATTAAAAAGATGGTTAATGACGGCAAGGCCGTATTCTATATTGGATTTGACCCCACGGCGGACAGCCTTCACGTGGGACATTTTATGGCCCTGTGTCTGATGAAGCGTCTGCAGATGGCAGGCAACAAGCCTATCGCCCTGATCGGCGGAGGAACCGGTATGATCGGCGACCCCTCCGGCCGTTCCGACCTGCGCCAGGTGATGACGACTGAGACCATCCAGCACAACTGTGACTGCTTTAAGAAGCAGATGAGCCGTTTTATCGACTTCTCCGAGGGCAAGGCCATGATGGTGAACAACGCCGAGTGGCTGCTGGATTTAAACTATGTGGAGTTCATCCGCGATATCGGCGCTCATTTCTCCGTGAACCGCATGCTGACAGCTGAGTGCTACAAGCAGCGTATGGAGAAGGGCCTGACCTTCCTGGAATTCAACTACATGATTATGCAGAGCTTTGACTTCTACGAGCTGTTCAAACGCTATGGCTGCAACATGCAGTTCGGCGGCGATGACCAGTGGAGCAATATGCTGGGCGGCACGGAGCTGATCCGCCGCAAGCTGGGCAAGGACGCTCACGCCATGACCATCACCCTGCTGCTGAACTCCGAGGGCAAGAAGATGGGCAAGACCCAGTCCGGAGCCGTATGGCTTGACCCGAATAAGACCTCCCCCTTCGATTTCTACCAGTATTGGAGGAACATTGCCGACGCCGACGTTCTCAAATGCCTGCGCATGCTCACCTTCCTGCCCATTGAGCAGATCAATGAGATGGATAAATGGGAGGGCAGCCAGTTAAATACAGCCAAGGAGATCCTGGCATACGAGCTGACCAGTCTGGTGCACGGCGAGGAAGAGGCTGTGAAGGCCCAGGAGGGCGCCAGAGCGCTGTTCGCAGCAGGCGGCAGCACTGAGAATATGCCCACCACAGAGCTGGCGGACGAGGATTTTAATGAGGGCGCCATCGACATTTTAAGCGTGCTTCAGAAGTCCGGGCTGGCCGCTTCCCGTTCCGAGGCAAGACGGAATGTGGAGCAGGGCGGAGTCACTGTGGAGGGAGAACCGGTAAAGGATATTAAGGCAGCCTATACCAGGGACCAGTTCGCAGGCGAAGGCCTGGTGTTCAAGCGCGGCAAGAAGAATTTCATGAAAGTGGTAGTTAAATAAGGACGAAGCCAGAAACGTTTGGAAAGGAGAATGTCATATGAGACGAAATAGCCTGATGAAACGCCTGGCCACCCTTGTTTTAGCGGGAACCATGTGCGCTGCTTCAGCATTTGCCGTCCAGGCATCAGACCGCTCAAAAGATGGCGTGCCCTTTGAGGTTATATTGGATATCAACAGCAGAAATACCCCCATATATGACGGCTATTCCCAGTATGTGGATGGCCACCGCGCTTCAGGGAACGACACCTTCCGCGTGGTAAAGGACAGTAATGATGTGAACCTGGGTAACGTGGTGATGGATTACTTTGTGCTGACCTACGGCGAGGACGGAACCCAGGTCAGCCAGGAATGCACTGTATACGGACTGGAGGAGGGCAGACATTATCCTGTGGTCCGCAGCGAGACCGTGGAGCGGGAGTCCTTAAAGGGCCGGCTTTACGACAGCCTGAACCGCAGCTACTCCATCCGTTTTACCTACGGGGACCAGAGCAGGACCTACTATTATCTGATGACGCCGGAGGATGACATGGACCAGTACCGCAACATCCTCCGCGGAAACTGGGAACAGACCGTTAAGGGCTTCCGCTATAAGTACCAGAACGGCTACCTGAAATCCTGGGCCCTGATCAACAGCGGATGGTATCTCTTTGGGGATGACGGCTATATGCTGAAGGGCTGGCAGCAATATAAGGGCGCCTGGTATTATCTGGACCCTAATTCAGGCCTGATGCGCAGCAACTGCACCATTGACGGTTACCAGATCGATGGCAGCGGGATGCGCGTGCAGTCATAACAGCGTTCCGGCGTATACAATCAAACAGACGGGCAGCAGACTTCATCCAATGAAGCCGGCTGCCCGTTTTATCATGTCCTTTCCACAGGAGAGGCGGTTAAAATGTCAGTATATTCA
>URUZ01000454.1 GCA_900551225.1 uncultured Clostridium sp. | reverse complement strand
GTGGGCTCGGAGATGTGTATAAGAGACAGATAGAAAGCAGCATAACAGCGGTGCGTGACTTCCGCTCTTTTACATTGGTAATAATATACTTCAATATGATTTTCAAGTAGTTCCACCTCCTGGGCACAAAAAAATTGACAGCTATCACTATGTCCATGATAGTCTGTCAACCTTAATCTACGTTTCAGGCAACCTTAATTAACCTTAAAAAGCGGGAATTCAATTTTAAATGCAGTTCCAACGTCAGGAATACTGGATACTGATATGCGGCCGCCGTGCAGCTCGATGATACTCCTGGCAATGGCCAAGCCCAAACCGGTGCCCTCTGTCTTTTGCCTGGTGCCGGTCCCCCGGTAGTAGCGGTCAAACAGGTGCCCGATGTATTCCGGCTTCATGCCGGTACCGTTGTCGGACACAAGGATCTGCAGCCCATTATCCCGACTTGTAAGCTCCAGGGTTACCTCTGTATCAGCATTTCCATGTATAAAGGCGTTGATGATCAGATTGCGCAGAGCTCTCGTCATTAGGGTTCGGTCAAAGGAGTACAGCACCGCCTCTGCACTGCTTTCAAAGTGGATCGCCCGGTTTTCATATTCCGGGGTATTCAAGATATCAATTGCAAGTTCTTTTAAAAAACGTCCGATGTCAGTCTCCTGGTATTTGACCGGAACCATGCCGTTTTTCAATTGATAGGTCAGCTTTAGATCCTCAATCAATGTTTCCATGTAAGCGGCATTATTCAGCATAATACCTGCATAACGCCTGCATTGTTCCGGGCTCTCAGCGCCGGAGCTTTCCAGAATTTCGGCATAGCCTTTAATGGGTGAAAGTGGCGTTTTCAGGTCATGGGTGATATTGGATATCCACTCCTCCTGCATGATCTCAGTTTCCCTGCGAAGCTGGTCGCTGGCCCGGATCTCCCCATCCAGGGTATTCAGGCTGTCATACAGGTCTTGGAATGTGCCGCGGCCCTCCACAGGGAGATACCGGCGGGCTGCGATATCCTGGACAGAGGCGGTCAGCCCTTTTATAGCTCTTGTTGTCAGCCAGCCGTACAGGGCGCCTGAGAAAATTACAACTGCAAGCAGTATGCCAAGAACCGGCAGAATCACAGCCTTGCCGCCTGTGAATTTCTCTCCGTTCAGATACATCGTAACCTTGGATATCTCCATGGGGAAATGCAGAATGTACACATATTCCTTCCCGTTATCGGAGACTGTGCCTGTAAATGCAGATGTCCGGCCTGTCTGACCGAGCTGTAATAGTTCTGTGCCGGAATAGGCTTCACCAGCCTGCTCTGGCCTCTGATAGCTGTAGACCTCCCGGCCTGTTGGATCTATGATCTGCAGGCCAATGTGATTGTCCTGCAGGAGGGCAATTCCGGCCTGCTTAACTTGGGGGACAGCATCTGAAACACCGCCGTCAACAAAAAAAATCTGCTTTCGAAAATCTTCCGTAACTGTTTTGGGCCAGTCGCTTCTTACGGTGGGGCCATCTGTTTTGCGGACAGTGGTCAGCATGAGGAACAGGCCGGCGGCCGCTGCCACGGCAGCCACCAGCACCAGGAAGAAAATCAGGTAAATGTGAACGATTGTGCGGTATCCGGACTTTCTCATCTAATCTGCCCTTTTCTTAAGCTTGTACCCCAGCCCCTTTACAGTAATCAGCTGTCTGGGACTGGACGGGTTGTCTTCTATTTTTTCCCGGAGGTGCCGGATATGAACCATGATTGTGTTGTCGCAGATGCTGCTGTATTCTCCCCAAACCTGTTCATAAAGCCGCTCCTTGCTGATGATTTTATCCGCGTTTTCCATGAGATGGGTGAGCAGCAAAAACTCCCGCCCCGTCAGGCTGAGCTCCTGATCATTTTTATATGCCCTGCAGCTATCTGTATGGATGGTGAGAGGCGGCGCAGACAGAACAGCATGATCACCGGCTCCGCCTGATGTTTGATACTGCTGGCGGCGCAGCTGGGCCTTGACCCGGTACACCAGCTCCCGCGGACTGAATGGTTTGGTAATGTAATCATCACCGCCGCAGGAAAGACCCAGTATTTTATCTATATCATCGCTTTTAGAGGACAGGAATAATATGGAGCAATAGGAAAATTCCCGGATTTTTCTGCAGACCTCCAGCCCGTCAATATCAGGCAGCATAATATCCAGAATCACCACATCCGGCTGAAATTCCCGGCAGGCCCTCAGCGCCTCCTCTCCCGTATAGGCGCTTCTGACTGCCCGAAAACCATCCTGCCGCAGCACGTTGTCAATCAGGTCAACGATATCTTTTTCGTCGTCTACAAGTAATATTCTGCTGTCCATTGATGTCACCTCCGGAATTTAATATGGGTTAAATTACATTGCAATCATAGCTGCCAAACGTTATTTTATCTTCTACCTGAATAGTTACTCCATTTGGCATATGTATATCTGAAATTATAACATGACGAATCTAAAAAAGGCTACTCTAAACGTTATTTGCCAAGAAATGCTCTCTTATTGTCTATGGCTGTTGTATTCACAGATCAACCGGCTTTAAAGGCGGTATAGATAAAAAACAACACGTGCCTCTATATCATTAGAGGGTTTACGCGATATACGCTATGGGCTAAGCTGTTAAAAGTGCATTTTATCGAAAAATGAGGATCGCTAAACAATATCAAAATATCATCAAGCTCCTCTTCATCTGCCACCGCAATATAGTACGAAGCATACCAATAAGATTGAATGTATATGAAAAGAATATTGCAAGAAACACGCTGAAAAATCATGATTGACAGATAAACCAAAATCGGTTTATAATAAAGGTACAAAAAAGGCAGTTCACTCCAGTGAGTGGCTTCCAAAGAATAACTGTTATAAAAAATAGTCGTTAAACTTGGTAGGTTGGGCGACTATTTTTTTGTACCTATAATCATAACAATAAGTACCCCAAACGCAATCATTAAAGAAAGTGTCTCATATGTACTCATGTTATACCACCCCCTTTCGGAGATGGAAGTCACCCAGCAGTAGGAACTGCCTGTCTCCATTATACAAGACGGTAAACAGGCTGTAAATAGGAGAATAAAAAGAAACCCTTGTCCAAAGCTTGAACTTATAGTAGACTTTAGCTATCAAAAAATAACGGAGATACAGTATATGGATGAGCAAATTAAAGATAACATTAAAATCCTTTTCATCTGCCACGGCAACATCTGCCGCTCCCCCATGGCCGAGTTCCTCTTCCAAGACCTGGTGCGCCGCCAAAACATGGAGTCCATGTTTCACATCGCCTCTGCCGCCACCAGCCGCGAGGAGATCGGCAACCCGGTCCACCGCGGTACCCGGGACAAGCTGCGCCAGCACGGCATCTCCACTGCCGGGAAGTACGCGGTCCGCATGGAGCAGTCAGACTATGATAAATACGATTATCTGATCGCAATGGACCACTATAATCTGACCAACATGAACCGTATTATAAACGGCGATCCCCAGGGGAAAGTCCATCTTCTCATGGACTTCACCGACCGCCCCCGGGATGTGGCTGACCCATGGTACACCGGTGATTTTGACCAGACCTATGAGGATGTGCTGGAAGGCTGCAACGGCCTTCTCCACCATATACTCAATAACCTATAGCAATTACTCCTCCACCTCAACAGCGCTGCTCTCCTTCCCCGGAGAGCAGCGCGCCTTTTTAATTCATTTCACCTATCCTACTTCCCATAACACTCATAAAACGCTTCCAACGCCTTAACAAAACACTCTCTAGGCGGATGCACAATCCCTGCCCCAATCTGCCCAATACCAGGCACCTTGTGGGCAATGCCCGTGTTAATCACCGGGATAATTCCATTTTCCAAAACCTTCACAATATCAATACCAGTGGCTGTCCCTTTAAAATCCAGCGGCGGCAGCGAATAATTGTTATTTTCTGCGGTAGTAATAGAATACATGCTCCTTGTATAATTAACTGCGTCCGCTACCGACCCTCCCACAAACTGGGTGATAGCCGGTGACGCGTCAATGGCAAACCCGCCGATCCCCATAGTCTCTGTGATAGCGCTGTCCCCCAGATCCGGATTGGCATCATCCGGAGTATATCCGGGAAATAAAAGCCCCTGAACATAGTTCGCCGGTGCGGTAAACCACCGGTCTGCCCCCAGCCCGCTTACCTTGATGCCAAATTCCACTCCATTGCGGGCCATTGCAGTCACAATGGACGCTTTTTCAATCCCGCAGGCCGCATCCAACGCGGATTTACATGCAGGCATCGAAAGGTTCAGAAAATAGTGATCATTGGTGCGGATAAACTCAATCGCCCCCAGAATCTGGGACATGGGATATCCGCTCCGCATCATATAAGGCACAATCTCCTTGAAGAACAGGCTGGTAGCCGCCTTATTGCGGTTATGGCACTCATCTCCCATCTGCACGGCCTGGGCTGTAATCAGCTTCAGATCAATTCCGCCTACCAATTCCAGAGCCTTGTTCAGCACAGGGGCAAATTCCGTCTCAATCCATTTAAGTCTCTGCAGCACGGATTCGCTGAATGCGCCGAAGCGCAGCACCTTCCCCAGCCCCTCATTTACCGTGCAGTATGCCCGGTTGCCTCCGTTTCTGTTCTCAACTACATGAACCGGCATAGAGGGAGAGATAATCCCGGCCATCGGGCCCACCGCGCTGTGCTCATGACATGGGGAAAATGTAATTCTGC
>URUZ01000453.1 GCA_900551225.1 uncultured Clostridium sp. | reverse complement strand
CTATAAGAAAGTTAGTTCACTTAAATAAGTAGGGGGCCAATAAAAAAGGCCCCTAACCTTAAAACAACTTAGTTAGTTCAATTAAAAAAGTACCAAACAGAACGGAGGAATACGATGTCCTGTCGTTTCGACAAGTTTATAATGGCGCAGCTGAATCGTAAGAGTGTAATTGATATTATCAGAACCCAGGCCCCCATCAATAAGGCGGAGATTGCTAAGCAGACCGGGCTCAGCATCCCCACGGTGATGAAGATTACAGGTGAATTTGACAAAAACCATCTGATCCGGGTGATGGGGAAAGGGGAATCAAACGGCGGTAAACGGCCGGAGCTGCTGGAGCTGATATCAGACGCATACTACATCATCGGAATTGATATAGGGCGCAGCAGAATCAAGGCCATTGTGATGGACCTGTCCGGCAAATTGATCGTGAAAGAGAGCGTGAAGACAGGGGATACAGTGCCTGAACAGCAGCTGATTGAGCGTCTCATTGATCTGATCGGGCGGGTGGTCAGTAAGAGCGGTTTTGCTATGGAACAATTTCTGGGCCTGGGTATTGGTATGCCTGGACTGCTGGACTCGGAGAAGGGAACGGTTCTGTTCTCACCGGATTTCCACTGGGAAAATGTGGAGCTGGTGAGGCCCATTGAGGAACATTTCCCAATGTATACTGTCCTGGAGAACTCCAACCGGGCCATGGCAATGGGCGAGCACTGGTTTGGAGCAGGGGTGGAATCATCCTATTTCGTATGTGTCAACCTGGGCCATGGTATCGGGTCGGCCATTGTACAGAACGGAGAATTTTACAGGGGAAGCTGCGGCAGCAGCGGCGAGATTGGACACATCACCCTGGAGAAGAACGGCCCTCTGTGCAGCTGCGGCAACCGGGGCTGCCTGGAGGCGCTGGCTTCTGCTAATGCCATGGCAGGACAGGCAAGACAGGCGGTAAGAGCGGGCAAGGGGCTGCGGATGCTGGAGCTGGCCCAGGGAGATGAGGAGAACATAGACGCCAGGGAGGTATTTGACGCTGCCAGGGAGGGGGATCAGACGGCAGCTGAGATTGTGGATAAGGCCATTGAATACATAGGAATAGGCCTGGCTAACTACATCAATCTGCTGGACCCGGATATGCTGATTTTGGCAGGCGGCGTCACCAACGCGGGAGACTACCTGATGAGCCGGCTGAAAGCTGTTATCAAGGCCAGGCAGATGAAATCCGCAGGCCGCAAGGTGAAAATACGGGTTTCCAAGCTGGGCGGCGACGCGGCTGCAATCGGAGCGGCATCCATCATTTTAAAACAGTTTATTGAGAGCGGAGCGGCCATAGAGAATGTACAGAGAAAAAGGGAGGTAGCAACGTGAACAGCGAGTATTTATTGGAAGCAGTTGACATAACAAAGCAGTTTCCTGGGACAAAAGCTCTGGACCATGTAAAGCTTCAGGTGAAACCCGGGGAAGTCCATGCGCTGTGCGGGGAGAACGGAGCGGGAAAGTCCACATTGATGAATATTATCGGCGGTGTATTCCCTCCCACTGAAGGGAAGCTGTATTTTGAAGGCAGGGAGATCCATCCCAGGAACCCCAAGGAGTCCCAGGATATCGGCATAGGGTTTGTGCATCAGGAACTGAGCCTTTGCCCTCATCTGACAGCGGCGGAGAATATTTATATTGGAAGGCAGCCGGTGAAAGCAGGCGGAAGGATCGATTTTGGGAAAATGTGGGTGGACGCGGATGAGGTGCTGGGTCGTTTCGGGGCCAACTTCAGTTCCAAAACACTGGTATCCAATCTGACGGTCAGCGAGCAGCAGCTGGTGGAAATTGCCAAATCTGTATCGCAGAATTGCAAGTTCCTGATTCTGGATGAGCCCACCTCCTCGCTGACGGATAAAGAGACAGGCAAGCTGTTCGAGGTGGTGAGAAATCTGAAAAACCAGGGTATGTCCATCCTGTTTATCTCCCACCGCATGCCGGAGATATTCGCTGTCTGCGACCGGGTATCCATCTTCAAGGACGGAACCTATGTGTGTTCCATGGATACAGAGGGAATCACCGGCGAGGACATCATAAAGGCCATGGTAGGGCGGGAACTGGGCAATCTGTATCCGCCTAAGAGCAGCCGCATCGATGAGCGGGATGAGATACTGAAGGTGGAGCATCTGAGCGGCCAGGGATTCCATGATATCAATTTCTGCCTGAAACGCGGGGAGATACTGGGCTTTGCAGGCCTGGTGGGAGCTGGTAGAAGCGAGATTATGAGAGCGCTGTGCGCCATTGACCCGAAAACGTCGGGAACTGTGTATCTGGAAGGCGAGAAGCAGGATTTCAGACAGTACCGGGACGCGGTGAACAAGGGGATCTGTTATCTGACTGAGGACAGGAAGACCCAGGGCCTGTTTCTGGAGATGAGTATAAGGGACAACATGGTCAGCGCCAATCTGGATGCCGTGTCCAACGGCCTGCTGATCAATGACCGGCTTCAGGATGAACTGTCCCGGGAATATGTGGAGCGTCTGTCCATAAAGATTCCCGGAATTGAGTATCCCATCAGCAGTCTGTCCGGGGGCAACCAGCAGAAATGTCTGATCGGCAAATGGCTTTCCATCCATCCGAAGCTGATTATCATGGATGAGCCCACAAGGGGAATTGACGTGGGAGCCAAATCTGAGATCCACAGTCTGCTGCGCCGGCTGGCGGAGGAGGGGATCGGGGTGATCATTGTGTCCAGTGAGCTGCCTGAGGTGATCGGCGTCAGCGATAGGGTGGTGGTGATCCACGAGGGACATATGTCTGGAATGATAGAGAAGGACGATATATCGGAAGAAAATATCATGCTGCTGGCATCCGGGGAGAGTCTGTAGCCGCAGCCAATGGAGGATGAAAGAATGAAGAAAGACAGTTGGGTTAAAAAGTTTTTTGCGCAGCGGGAGATGGGGGTTCTGGCCATATTGGTGATCGCAATTATCATTGTTCAGCTGATTCAGCCGAAGTTTTTAAATACAGCCAACCTGCGGAGCATTGCCATCAGTGTGTCCACAGACGGACTCCTGTCCATCGGCCTGTGCCTGGCCCTGATTCTGGGGGGGATTGAGCTGAGCGTGGGGGGCGTGGCGGCAATGACCTGTGTGATAACCGGTTATCTCTGCCTCAATGGCGTCAATATATGGATCGCCGCCCTGGCGGCCTTGGCGGCGGGCGTGTTTGTGGGCCTGTTTAATGGCTTTATGATCAGTAAGGTGGGGCTTCCGCCATTCATCGTTACATTGGGTATGATGAACCTGTCCCGAGGCGTGGCCTACATACTGACAGAGGGGTCACCGCTGTCCCTGTCGGGATACCTTTCAGACAGTTTCCGATTCCTGGCTACGGGGAAAATTAATGGAATTCCCATGATATTTATAATTTTCGTAATTATTGCGACTATTGCAGGATATCTGACAAAAAGATCCAAAGTATGCCGTGACATTTTCTATGTAGGCAGTAACGAGAAGGCGGCACAGCTGTCGGGCATCAATGTAGATAAGGTGAAAATCAGCGTTTATGTGGTCATTGCAATGCTCTCCGCGCTGGCAGGTATTCTGAGCCTGGGGCGTTTTAATATGGCAACACCTGAACTGAGTGTGGGCGCTGAGACCACGGCCATATCGGCGGCAGTGATCGGGGGTACTTCCATGGCAGGGGGCGTGGGCTCCATCTTTGGAACATTTTTGGGTATTGTACTGCTGAAGGTGGTGAATTCCGCGCTGGTTATGCTGAATGTGTCCGTGTACTGGCAGGATTTTGTCCAGGGCCTGATTCTGGTGGTGGCAGTGACCATTGACTATGTTTCCCACCGCAAAAAGGGCGGGGTCAGCATTTTGGAGCGGTATTTTGGAATTAAGACGGCTTAATTGCGGATTACAGGTGCGATGGCCACGCACTTGGATATAGAGAAGGTATCAAATCATAAATGATGAAAATGGAGGATCAGCAATGAAAAGAAGAAACATAATGGCAGTGTTGTTGGCGGCGGTTATGACAGCAGGGCTGGGATTGACCGGCTGCGGCAGCGGAGGAGGCGCTCCGGCAGGAAATACAGGAGGTGACGCGGCCCAGGAGGGGACCACAGCAGCCGGAGGAGGCGGCGCAGGGGCGGCTGTCAGTTCCCCGGGCGATGAATATTATATGATCAGTTTCCTTTCAGGCATCGATTACTGGAAGACATGCTACCGGGGGATGGAAGATGCGGCTTCGCTGCTGGGAGTGACAGCCAAGTACACCGGTCAGACGGATTCTGATGTGGCGGGGCAGGTGGCTGTGCTGGAACAGGTCATTGCCATGAAGCCCAAGGGGATCACCATCACCTGCGTGAACTCCACTGCGTTCCAGGATACCATTGATTCTGCTATTGAACAGGGGATATCCGTGGTGTGCTTTGACTCGGATTCACCTACTTCCGCCCGGTCCTCCTACCTGTCCACAGGAAATGAGGATGCAGGTAAAGCGGCTGCCGAATATCTGGTGCCCCTGTGCGGTAATAAAGGAAAGATCGCGGTATTATACACCGTGGGCCAGGAAAATACAGAGTCCCGCCTGAAAGGCTTCCAGGCATGGTGTGAGGCAAATGCTCCTGGCGTGGAACTGGTCCTGGTAAATGATGCGGGCGATACCACCACGGCTACTGACAACATGGCTGCAGCCCTTCAGGCCAATCCGGATATGGCG
>URUZ01000452.1 GCA_900551225.1 uncultured Clostridium sp. | reverse complement strand
CCAATACATATCAGATGATATTATATTTATGGGAACCGGGGAGGGGGAGAGCGCCCGGGGGATTAATGCCTTCAGAGAATATGTCAGACGGGATATGGAAGAGATCCAGTCCCCTTTTGAGGTGGAGGTTGTCAGCTCCCAGGAGAGCCGGTTTTCTGCGGATATGGGCCTTGTGAGCCTGGAATTTGATTTAAAGAACAGCGAGTACCAGTGGCATGTCCATGGAACCGCGGCGCTGGCGCTGGCAGAGGACGGGTGGAAGATCCGCCAGCTGCATTTTTCCATACCAACAGTCCAGCAGGGGGAGGGGGAGCATTACCCTCTGACCCTGGTGAAGAAGCAGATCAGCCAGGCCCGCAATGAGCTGCTGTCCGCCAGCGTGGCCGGGGGGCTGATGGGAGGCTACCTGGAGGACAAATTCCCGTTCTATTATGTGAACGACAGGATGCTTACCTACCTGGGTTATGATTCGGAAGCAGATTTTGTGGAGGACATAGGCGGTTATATTTCTAACTGTATGCACCCGGAGGACCAGGCGGGAGTGGACCGGTCTGTGGAGGAACAGCTGAAGTGCCAGGACCACTATGAGGTGGAGTACCGGATGCGCAAAAAGAACGGCGCTTACATCTATGTTCATGACGTGGGCCGTGTGATCACTGCGGAGGACGGCCGCCAGGCCATTATCTCCGTCTGCACGGACATCTCCAAACAGCGGTTTGAAAAACAGCAGAACGAGGTCCTCATCAGCGCCCTCAGCGGAGGCACTATGATCAGCAGGACGGAAAATGGGCGGTACAAGCCGTTCTACATGTCCTCCGGTGTGGGGAGCATAAGCGGCTATTCCCAGGAAGAGCTGGCGGAGTTCATGGCCATCAAGCCGGAGTACCTTGTATATCCCCAGGATCAGGACAAGATGTTTTCCGCCATAGAGCGGGCGCTGAAGTCCGGGAACACTGTTGAGGAGACGTACCGGGTGAGGCAGAAGAACGGCAGTTATGTGTGGGCCTCCGGCATTTTCCAGAAAATGGAAGATGAGAACGGGGAACCGCTGCTGCATGGTATCTTTTCATCCCTGTCCAAACAGTTTGAGCTGCAGAGCGACATTCTGGACGGCATGGACACCGGCATATATGTGATTGATCCCGAAACCTATGAGCTGTGCCTGGCCAACAAGGCTGCGTTCCGGATCATGGGCGCGGCTTTCCAGAACTATGGGGGCAAGAAATGCTATGAGGTGCTGGCGGGGCACAGCGCACCCTGCGGTTACTGCATGCTCCATTCAGGCTGCGGGGAGACCAGGGAGATGTACATACCCGACCAGGACAAGACTGTGGCCATGACGGCCCAAGAGGCGTGCTGGATGGGTAAGGATGTGATTATTGGATATATCAGCGACATTTCCAGCCAGAAGAATGCCGAGCGGGAACTGAAGCTGGGCGAGGAGCGCCTGACTGCGGCTCTGCAGCATGCGGGTGTGCAGTTCTGGGACTATGACATTCAGAATGACAGGGCCTACATGAGTGAGTTTTCCCAGCAGACCTACAAGGTTCCTGCAGTTATGGACAATTTCCCCCAGTCATTTCTGGATCAGGGATATGTACATCCCGATGATGTCAAGGAGTACCTGGCTCTCCACAGGCGGCTGAAGCAGGGGGCAAAGAGCGCGATACTGGAATACCGGGTTAAAAAACCGGGAGTTGGGTACTGCTGGCTGCTGTGCCACTACAGCAGCAGTTTTGACGAGGAGGGCCGCCCGGTGCGGGCATTTGCCACGGGTGAGAATATCGACCGGTACAAGGAGCAGGAGGAACAGTTTACTGTGGCTTCCGGCCTTACGGGTATGCGGGTATGGACTCTGGATCTCCAGAACCAGTCGCTGCAGCTCAGTGAAAATGATGCCGCAGAGCTGAGTGTGGAGCGGGTGCTGTCCTGCAGGACAAAGGAGGAGCTTCAGAGCAGCGGCATGATCCATCCCGATGACATGACTGAGTGCTGGAAACGGTATCAGGAGCTGTTTGAGGGGGCGGGCAGCGCTTCCTTTAATGTGCGCCTGAGAAATAACGGCAAATACAGATGGAACCGGGTGGCCTACACAGTCATGCGGTCTAAAGGCGGGCTGCCGGTCAAGGCTGTGGGGACATCCATTGACATCCATGAGCATGTGCTGCTGGAGCAGCGCTTCGAACAGGAGCTGGAATACTCTACCGGGCTTCAGGCCCCCAACCTCATTGCCAAGGTCCAGAGCAATATCACCAAGGGTACCCTGGATCTGTACATCAGTGATGAGAATACCTCAATCTCCCATTCCGGGGCAGCTTATGAGGATGGGGCGGAGAGCCTTGCCATGTCAGCTGTGGAGCAGGAGAAGCAGGAACAGATCCTCTATCTGCTGAACCGGAAACGTGTGCTCAACGCATATGCAGGCGGGGAGAATGACTATTCCGTTGAATACCAGAGACGGGCCAACGACGGGACTGTGTTCTGGGTCAACACCATTGTCAGAACATACCAGAATCCGGCCACAGGCGATATCATGAGCTTTATGTACACCTACAACATCGATGAGCAGAAGACAGTGGAAGCGATCATTGACCGTGTGGTGGACACCAACTTTGAATACCTGACTCTGTTCAGCCCGTTGACCGGCCTTGTGGAGAAAACCATAGACAAGGCCGGAGTTGAGCTGAAGCCGGAACAGGGGCGTATGTACGAGGAGGCTGTGGCTGAGGTGCTGTGCAGAATCCTGGCGCCGGAGGAGCGGGAAGAGTGCCTGCTGCAGTTTACGGTGAAGAATATTGTGAACCGGCTGAATAAAAACGGCACCTACTCCATTTCCACGGATATTCTGGACAACGGACAGCCCAGGCACAAGCTTTGGGTGTACAACTGGTTTGACAAGGCCCATACCAAGATCCTCTGTACCAGAAGCGATATCACCGAGGTGTACAGCCAGGAGCAGAAGCAGAAGGAAGCCCTGTCAGCGGCCCTGGCGGCGGCGCAGCAGGCCAATGCTGCAAAGTCTGATTTCCTGTCCCGCATGAGCCATGAGATCCGCACCCCCATGAACGCCATCATCGGGATGACGGCCATTGCAGCCAGATCCATGGGGAATGAGGAGCAGGTCTCAGACTGCATCAGCAAGATCGGTATCTCATCCCGGTTCCTGCTGTCCCTGATCAATGATATCCTGGATATGAGCCGCATCGAATCCGGAAAAATGCTGCTTAAGAGTGAGAAGATCCCCTTCAAGGAATTTGTCACAGGGGTGAACGCCATCTGCCATACCCAGGCAGCGTCCAAGGATGTGGAGTATGAGTGTATTGTGGACCCGCTGATCGATGATTGTTATATCGGGGATGCTATGAAGCTGCAGCAGGTGTTGGTGAACATCATCGGCAACGCGGTGAAATTCACGGGCAGCGGTGGGAAGGTGACATTTTCCATCAATCAGCGTAAGCGGACGAAAAATGACGTGGTGCTGCGCTTTGTGATCAATGACACGGGAATTGGCATGAGCGAGGAGTTTCTGCCTCACCTGTACGAGCCTTTTGAGCAGGAGTCATCGGGAATTACGGTGGGATTCGGCGGCACGGGGCTGGGGCTGGCCATCTCCAAGAATATAGTGGATATGATGGACGGCAAGATCCAGGTGCGCTCCATCAAGGGCGTGGGTACGGAATTCACGGTGGACGTGAAGCTGGGAATCACTGAGGAGGAGAAACAGCGTCATATTAAGAAGCAGCACAGCTATAATTTCTCCCACCTGAAAACCCTGGTGGTGGACGATGATATCACAGTGTGCGAGAGCGCTGTGCTGACGCTGAAGGAGATCGGCATCACGGCTGACTGGGTGGACAGCGGCAGGCAGGCGGTGGCCCGGGTGCAGGAGAAGTGGGACCGCAAGCAGTATTATGATATGATTCTCATTGACTGGAAGATGCCGGAGATGGATGGAATTGAGACCAGCAGGCGCATCCGCAAGATCGTGGGGCCTGACGTGACCATTATTATCATGACTGCCTATGACTGGTATTCCATTGAGCAGGAGGCCAAGGCGGTGGGCGTCAATCTCCTGATGAGCAAGCCTATGTTTAAGTCCAGCCTGATCTCAGCCTTCTCCAAGGCCCTGGACCAGAAGGAGGAGGAGCAGCAGGCAGAGATTCCTGTGGAGGAATACAATTTCACCGGCAGAAGGCTGCTTCTGGTGGAGGACCAGCCAATCAACGCTGAGATCGCCCAGATGCTGCTGGAAGATGTGGGATTCGCGGTGGAGACCGCTGAGAACGGGCTGAGAGCCATCGAGCGCTTCTCCAAGACCGAGGCAGGGTACTATGATGCGATCCTGATGGATATCCGCATGCCGATCATGGATGGACTTCAGGCAGCGGCCAATATACGGCATCTCTCCAACGCTGATGCCAGGACGATACCTATTATTGCTATGACTGCGGATGCGTTTGATGAGGATGCAGATAAGAGTAAGGCGGCTGGGATGAATCTACATCTCTCAAAGCCTATTGATCCGCCGATATTGTATAGGACGTTGTATGATTTTATATGTGGGGGGTATGGGAAGGAAGAGGAGTAGTTAGGCGCGGAAGGGTACGCGGGCGGAGTGCTTAGATGCATCCATTCCCTTGGGCCGTTCCGCCCGCCTCCCATGGCTCTCACCCACTACGTATTAGAACCGCCCGCTGACGCATCCA
>URUZ01000451.1 GCA_900551225.1 uncultured Clostridium sp. | reverse complement strand
CATTAATCCCGCTAACGTAATATTTCCCATAATACTTTCCATAGTATTTTTTATAGTATCCGCTATCGTAATTGGTGCCTACACGGTTCAGTACCGCCCCCAGAATCCTGCAGCCGCTCTTCTCCAGCTGGCTCTTAACCTTTTGCACCAGATGGCAGCTGATGGCCCCGCTTTCAATGACAATCACAGCCCCATCGCACAGGCTGCCCACAATCGCCCCGTCGATCAGCTTGGCCATGGGCGGCGTGTCTATGATAATATAGTCATACTTTGACCTGGCAGTATCCAGCAGTTCCTTAAACAGAGGGTCCTCCAGCAGCTCCGACGGATTGGGTGAATAAGGCCCCGCAAGAATAATGCTCAGATTTTCCACATCTGTCTCATAGCAGATTTCATCGGCTGTTTTCTGTCCGCTTAAATACTGGGACAGCCCGCACAGTTTGCCCTGAATCTCATGCCTTTTAATCATCACTGATTTGCGGATGTCCCCGTCAATCAGCAGCACCTTTTTGCCGATGCTCCCGAAAGAAGCTGCAACTGCGAAGGTCGTCTCGCTTTTTCCTTCATCGGGCAATGAGCTTGTGAACATGATTGTTTTCAGATTGCTTCCGCAAAACTGGATATTGGTCCGAAGCGTTTTGACGGCTTCTTCGTAATTGTAATCTTTCCTGCCGGTGTTTTTCAGGCTTATGATCCGTCCCATACCTACTCCTCCTCACCTGTTTTCTTTTGTTCCTGCTTCCGCTTCTTTCCGCGTTTTTTTCTTCCCCGTGATTCCGCTGCCTGTTCTTTCACCGTTTCCCCTCTGTCAGGTATGGCGGCCAGAACGCTGATTCCCAGATATCTTGACACATCATCCTCAGAGCGAATGGTATCATTCAAAATAACCCGGAGTATGATGACGCCGCAGGATATTGCGGCGAGGGCTATGCCCCCCAGGACAGCATTCCTCGTCACATTGGGCGAAGCAGGCCGGTCAGGGACCACTCCCTCTTCGATAATCTTGGGCGGGATCATTTCCATAATGTCGCCTATGTAATCAGAGGCTGCCCGGGCCACCTCATCCACGATTGCCTGGGCCCTCACCGGGTCCTGGTCTGATACCGTCATGTTGAGAATCCTTGTGTCGGCCGGATTGTCAATGGTGATATTTTCCTTCAGCTGGTCATAGGTCAGATCCAGGCTCTGCTTTTCTATCACCTGTTCCAGAACCGGCCTGCTGGTTATCATGACGCTGTAATCCTTTGTCAGCTGGCTGCCGATCTGCAGATCCGCCAGAGAGGTCAGCGTTGTCTCCTTGGACAGGACGTACACCATGGATGTTGATGTGTAGACCGGTTTTAATATCACCTTGCTGTAGAGGCCTGCTGCCAGACAGCCCGCCACCGCGGCCAGTATGACGATCCATGCCTTCCGCTTAAACTCATACAGTAATTCCATCACATCAATTTCTATTTTATTTTCATCTCTGTCTTGGTACATTTTGTTTTCCATCACCGCTACCTTTTCCATACTTTTCTTTTTTCATTGCAGTATCTGATCCGCCAGTACAAATCCCGGATTCGACCGTGCGGTCTGATCCGCCGTCTCCTCCCCCGCGTGACGTTCTATCCATGAAACTGCGCCATTTAAATTGGGCGCACGGTTCTGCATGTTGTGCATATCTGATGCAAGGAAATGAATCAACCCCTTTTGCAGACTTTTTCTGCACCATCGCGAGCGCCTGTCCAGCCAGCCTCCCGCCAAGCTTCCTGCATTCATCTGCAGATAAGCGCCATATCCCGCAAGCTCCCCCGCCCTTTCGTCCTGGACAAGGCTCACACAGCGTTCCACATGGGCAATCACCGGCAGATAGGAAGCCTGGACCAGCTGGCGTACCGCCCGTTTTATCTTGTGGAAGCTGGCCGACGGTTCAAACTCCACCAAAACATACCTGCTGCCCGCCAGGGTAAGGGCCTTGCCGCTGTCCAGGTAATCCAGGACACTTTCAAAGTACATAATCTCCTGCCCCAGGCTGATATGGTAATTCTCCGATATGGCATTGGCTCTCAGCTCCAGTTCCATGGACAGGTGTCTCAACAGTTTCGTGTCCTGATCTATTTTAAAATGTGGGGTTGCTATAATATGGCGGACTCCCTGGTCATAGGAGAGGCTCAGCAGCCTGTCTGCCTCATTCCAGTCTCTGGCCCCATCATCAACCCCAGGCAGTATATGCGCATGTATATCAATCCATCCTTTACAGCAAGCCATGCCTTATCCTCCACTGCACGTGCGTACTTCAGAATAACCATTCCGTGGTACACAACGCTATAGAAAGACCACAGAATAACCATTCCGTGGTACGTTATTGATCATATTATTTTGAACATGGTTGAAGTGGGAGTTTTATTGATTAAACAGAGATAAAAAAATTCAAAAAAATCATAGCAACAAAGCCGGCAGACGAATTAATCAATTCCGGCCTTGTTTTCGTGAAGAAAAATCAGTTGTATGTATATTGACGAAACCCATATTTTGTTATAGAATAAAACAGTGTTGAATTTCTTTAATTATTATTTTGTCTTTACACCACAGAATGGTTATTCTGTGGTCTTTTTTCATCAATTTCAATGACCATCCTGTTCATAATTTTTTCATACTGTTTAATGCTTTCAGCCACGTAAATCCGTGTGGTTTCGATGGAAGAATGTCCAAGGATATCTGCCAGATGGGACAGATTTTTTTCTATAGAATAAAAGCATTTTGCAAAAAGGTGTCTGAAATTGTGTGGAAATACCTTTGACGGCTCAACCCCCGCAGCCTTACATAACTTCTTCATGGAATGGCATATGTTGCTCCTGTCCAGATTTCTGCCGCTTCTGGTCCTGAAAATGCAGCCGTTTTGTATATTCAGCGTATTTGTATATTCATTCAGTTTTTTCACCAGACTCTTCGGAAAAATAATGATTCGGTACTTTCCTTTCATGGATATCTCTGCCCGCCCCTGTTCAACGGCCTCCACCGTAACAAAGGGAAGCTCGCTGATCCGTATTCCCGTACCGTATAAAACCATCATCAAATAGTATAATTGCTTATTTTCGCTTTGATTGGCCGTTTCCAAAAGTCTTTTATAATCCTGTTCGGTAAATTCCCGCTTTTCATCAACATACACCCGCTTCTGTACCTTTAAAAATTTAACCTTACATTCCCTTAAATCTATAAATTCCAAAAAGGTATTGATGGCCGAAAGTTTACCGTTCACTGTCTGAGGCTTGTACAGACGGCTCAGGTTCTTCCGGTATTCGATCAGAACTTCCTTGTTCAGAGCCTCCTGCTCCGTGAATGTCAGCAGTTCCGTTACATCGTGCACGTATTTGCTGATTGTTGCCTCCGCTTTTTCTTCGTTCCTCAGATAATTTCTGAACTGACTGATGCATACTGTTTTCATAAATTCCTCCTTGTTTTCCAGCTTCCCGGCTGCTATTTTAGTTTCCCTATTCTAAGGTATTTTCATACTAAAAGGAATTTATTTTACAATACTTCAAACAACATTACGGCTGTCCGGCAATAGCAATCCGCAAAAAAACAGCCTCGCAAAGATTTGCTCTTTACAAGGCTGTTCAGGATTATAAAAAATGTGTTCGGCGCGGATGGGTACGCGGACGTTGGCTGGTGTATTGGATGGAACCTGAGGGCGGAGGGACAGACGGCGGCCGGAAGGGACGGTCTTATACACAGTGGTCGAGAGACAGTATTCATCTTTCTCCGCCCGCGTAACCATTCGCGCCCAAACCCCTCTTTCAGTAAATATGGTACAATTCTCTCCCAACCTGAATAAACGTCCTCATCGCCCTTGTAACCTGCCGGTTCTTCCGATGTACAATAAAGACATCCCGCTGCAGCAGCCCCTCATTCTCCGCTTTGATTTTATAATATGCCATATTAATACCATCTTCCGCTTTCCCCGCTAATGTATCCGAAAGAAACACGCAGCCCAAATTATTGATTGCGCTATGATATGCTGTCATCAGCTGATTCAGATGTATATCTGTCTTTGGCTCAAAGTCCCGCTCTCTGCACAAAGCCACCGCCCGCTCATAAAGATCATGTCCCTTTTTCAACAGCACAAATCTTTCATTATGCAGCCAAGCCAAATCAATGCCCTCCGTTGTCTCTGACAGATGCCTCCCCATCCGGATATCCTGCACAGACATCCCTTCTGCCGGCAGCTGCTGGCAAATTGGGTTTTCTAATGAAATCCCCAAAAGAATATGTTCCTGAAATAACATATGCTTTTCAAAAAGAGCCTCGTCAATCCCGCCTCCGTCGACAATCAAATCAATATGGCTCTTCAATGCCTCCTCATATAACCGTAACGAGTCAGCCTCAATAAATTCAACCGTAATACCCGGATAACGTTCCCGAAATGCCTTTAAAATGGGACCCAGCACATAAGAAGAAAAGAAAGCAGAACCTGAAACAACAATATGGCCGCTTCTAAGCTCCGACATATCCGCAAGATAATCCTTTAGGTTCTTCTCAATCTCCAGGATCTCCTGCGCCGCCTTTACATATGCTTCTCCTGCCTCCGTCAGATTCAGCGCAGAAGAACTGCGGTCAAAAATTTCATAACCCAGCTGCTGTTCAATCTTACGGACACTGGTACTCAGACTGTCTCTTATACACATCTCCGAGCCCACGAGACCAGAGAGGATCTCGTATGCCGTCTTCTGCTTGAAAAAAA
>URUZ01000450.1 GCA_900551225.1 uncultured Clostridium sp. | reverse complement strand
GATTTTTATTTATATATACTTCTTCAAATCCTCCATAAAGTCCTTCACATACCTGGGCTGGTATTTCTGACTGTTTGTCACCATATAGAAGCTGATCTTCGTTTCCTGGTCCCCGGTGAGGTAGTATTTCACGGGTTTGCAGTATGAGAAGTGCCGAGCATACCGCTCAAAATTAAATGCCACCCCGAACCCCTCCGCAGCCATCTGGCAGGCGGCTTCCAGGTTCTCGATCACAAATGTCTCAGTTGGGTTTATCTGGAAATACTCCAGCGCCCGGTCCGTATAGTAGCGGGAGGACTGGAATTCCTTCTGAAGGATGAACCGTTCCCCCGCAAGAAGTGTCAGGTCCAGCCAGCGCAGGCTGCTGCCCGGCACTTTTTTACTGTGCTTTCCTGCGGGATGATCCGCAGACAGGATGGCTACCAGCCGGTCCTCGTAGAAATCAGTCCAGCAGAAGTGGGGATTGGCCTCCTGCTTGTTGGTGATGATGAAATCCAGGGTGCCGGATGCCAGAGCATCGAACATTTCCCGGGAGGTCATCTCGTGAGGGACAATCTGGATCCCCGGATGCATTTTTATAAAGTCCATAATCGCCGGAGGAAGCAGGTGCAGGGAGCGCCGCGGATGAATCCCCAGATGGATGGTTCCGGAGAATTCGCCGATGAGATTCTTCATCTCCTCCTCGTACTGGTTCCTGATATTCATGATCTCCCCGGCCCGTTTCAGGTACAGTAGGCCGGCCTCAGTGGGCACGAACTGCTTGCCGATCCTGTTAAACAGACGGGTCCCCAGATTGTGTTCCAGGGAGCTTAAGAATATGCTTAAAGCAGGTGAGGTCAGATGAAGTTCCTCCGCCGCCTGCTTGATATTTCCGTATTTTCCGATGGTCATGATGTAAAGCTGCTCCTTCATATCCATGGGCTGCCTCCAAATGTTAAACAAAATTTAATATTATATTTAAAATATTAAAATTGATATAATATTATGGAATAATTATAATAAAAAAAGAAAAAAAATACAAGGCATGGATGGAGAAAAAGTCATGGAAAATGCAAAAGTGAAGAAAACGTTTACAGCGCCCCATACGTTTGTCATTCTGGTGGTGCTGATATTCGTTGCAGTTGCGGCAACGTATATCGTACCGGCCGGTGAATACACGCGGTACGTGGACGAGATAACAGGCAATACCCTGGTGGAGGCGGGGGGTTACGGGCGGATTGCATCCAATCCGGTCAGCTTTTTTGCGATCCCGGCCCTGATATACAGGGCCATTGTGAAGGCGGCCAGCACGGTTACCTTTATTCTGATTATCGGAGGCTCCTTTGAGATCATCACCTCCACCGGGGCGCTGACAGCCCTGTGCAAACGACTGTCCAGGATGTTCCGCGGAAAGGAAATGTGGGTGATTCCCGTGTTCCTGACCCTGTTTGCTGTATTTGGAACCACCATGGGTATGTCCTCTGAGGTGATGATCTTTGTTCCCATCGGAATCGCGCTGGCCGTTTCCCTTGGACTTGACAAGGTGACTGGAATCGCCATGATTACCATGGGCGCGGCTTCGGGATTTACGGCAGGCCTTTTAAATCCCTTTAATGTGGGTGTTGCCCAGGAGATCGCGGAGGTTCCGCTGTTCTCCGGCATAGGTTACAGGGCGGCAATCCTGGTGATCCTGCTGGTGATCGATACCGTTTATATCATGTGGTACGAGAAGCGCGTGAAACGGGACCCCTCCAAGAGCATTCTGGTGGGGGAGCCGGATGACAATGAGTTTGTGTTTGACAATGACGATACCTCCATCAACACCCGCCAGGTCATAGTTCTGGGAATCATGGTGGCGGGCTTCGCGGCTCTGATCTGGGGGCTGGGCAAGAAGGGCTGGTATTTTGAAGAGATGTCCGCCCTGTTCCTGGCCATGGGCGTGATCTGTGGATTCGTAAACGGCTACGGCCCCAACAAGGTTGCCACCGTGTTCGGCAAGGGCGCAAAAGGCATCGTGGTAGGCGCCCTGATTGTGGGCGTGGCCCGCGGCGTGGAGATGGCGCTGTCCGATGCTTCCATTCTGGATACCATTATCAACGGAATTGCCACCATGGTGGATACCCTTCCCGGCTCCTTCAAGGCAGTGGGCATGTTCCTGGCCCAGTCCCTGGTGAACTGCGTGATTACCTCCGGAACCGGCCAGGCGGCTGTGACCATGCCCCTGATGACGCCGGTGGCGGACCTGATCGGCCTGAGCCGCCAGACTGCGGTGCTGGCATTCCAGCTGGGCGATGGATTCTCCAACTCCGTGCTGCCCACCTCCTCCGCGCTGATGGGATACCTGGTGGTGTCCAAAATCCCCTATGCAAAGTGGCTGAAATTTATGATGCCCCTGTTCCTCATCTGGACTGTGGCAGGATGTTTCTTCATGTTGGGAGCGCTGGCAATTGGATATTAAGTTGGATATTAAGCAGTGTGGGAAGCCTGAGGAGCTGTACAGGACGCTAAGAGATGAGATTGATATCTCCAATATCGACCGGCATCTTAAGTATTTCTGCGGTTACGAGAAGCTGAGCGGTGAGGCGGTTTCACTGAAAACGGTGCGCTATATTGAGCGGGAGCTGGCCGTCTGCGGTATTCAGTGCAGGACGGAGGAATTCCCGGCCTATCTGTCGAATCCGGTTTCCAGCCGCCTGCTTGTGGCTGGGGAGGAGATTCCCTCCCGGCCCAGATCATTTTCCGGGTCCTGCGGGGAAATGGAGGCGGAGCTGGTGTTTGACCCCTCCACCGCGGATACTGGGATCACGGAGACGGAGAAGGCCCGGTTCCTTCAAACCGTCCGCGGGAAGCTGGTGGTGGGCTATGGCTTTGACGAGCGCTACGGCAAGACCCTGGAGATGTACGGGGCGGCCGGATGGATTCAGGTCTGGCGGTCGGATGAGGCGCTGGTCCACGAGGACACCGTCAGTCCTGTCTGGGGGACCCCTGACATGGACAGCCGGTTTCTGCTTATGAAAATGCCGGTGGCCGGCATCACCCGGGTCAATGGGGAAATGCTGATCCGGCGGATCAAAGAACAGCCCCAGGGCCTGAAGGCAAGCCTGCAGGTGGTGATGGAGACGGGAGTAAAGACAGTCTCCCTTCCCTGGGCTGAAATAGGCGGGGCTGTGGAGGACTTTGTCCTCCTTTCCTGTCATTATGACACCTAGTATGTGGGGGCATTTGACAACTGTGCTGCCAATGCGGCCGCTCTGGAGCTGGCCCGGGTGATACACCTGCACCAAAAGGACCTGGCCAGGTCCGTGCGCATCGCCTGGTGGCCGGGACATTCCAACGGACGGTATATGGGGTCAACCTGGTACTGCGACAAATATTTCAGGGATCTGCGCCGCCGCTGCGTGGCCTGCCTGAATTCGGACCTGATCGGGGCCAGGGGAGCGGATGTGCTGGCAGTGCGGACTTCCGGCGCGGAAGGGGCAGCATTTACGGAGGCCCTTAAGGAACTGGGGGCGCCGGGCGCAAAGATCCGGTACCTGCCCATTGGCCGCGGAGCCGACCAGTCTTTCTTTGGGGCTGATATCCCATATCACATCAATCCGCGGTTTGAGACCGGGGACAGACAGTACGATACGCCGGGGGCAGGCGGAGATTACTGGCACACGGCGGAAGATACATATGACAAGATTGACCTGGGAGTTCTGGAGAAGGATGCCAGGGTACTGGGGCTGCTCACATTTGCCATGGCGGCCGAGCCGCAGCTGCCCTGTGATCCGGACGGATATTTCAGGAGGCAGGCAGGGGCGCTGAGGGATATGGAAGGCTGGGCCGGGGCAGATTTTGACCTGTCGGAGGTGCGGGATCTGTACGAGCGGACGTGGGAGGCAGTTAAGGCGGCGCTGGAGTGGACGGGAGAGAGCGGGAGCGGGGAGGCTATGGTAACCAGAGGCGCGGAGGCTGTGGAGGCCAAGCGTGCGGAAGCTGGGAATGCCGGAAATGCTGACGCTAGAAACACACTGATCAAAAAGGCTTTTGGAACCCTCAACCGCCTGTACCAGACCTCCGGCTCCCCCTATGAGCAGGACACTGCTTTTGCCTACGGCCCATTTCACCTTCTGGGCGAGAGCTGCAGCGTCAAAAAAGATACGACCCCAGCGGATCAGTACCTGTTTTACCGGACAACCTTTGTGCGCCAGAGGAACCGGATGTTGACGGAACTGGAATACCTAATCCAATATTTGGAAAAAGGAGGAAAATATGAAAGAACAGATTAAAGAAATCGTCCATGGATTATCCGGCAGGCTCTGTGGGATGTCGGACCGGATTTTTGATTTTTCGGAGCCTGCGTTTCAGGAAGTGCGTTCCAGCGGCTTGTTGGCCGAATATTTGGAAGAAAATGGTTTCACTGTGGAGCGGGGCATCGCGGGTATTGACACTGCATTCAGGGCGGTATACCAGCAGGGGCTGGGAGGGCCGTCCTTCGGCTTCCTGGCGGAGTATGATGCGCTGGAGGGCATCGGCCACGCCTGCGGCCATCATATGCAGGGGCCGTCCATCATTGGGGCGGCTCTGGCGGTGAAGGAGCTCTGCCGGGATCTACCTTACAAGCTGGTGGTCTATGGGACTCCGGCGGAGGAGACGGTGGGCGGCAAGATTATCATGCAGGAGAAGGGCTGTTTCCAGGACCTGTCTCTTATACACATCTGACGCTGCCGACGAGCGATCTAGTGTAGATCTCGGTGGGCGCCGTATCATTAAAAAA
>URUZ01000449.1 GCA_900551225.1 uncultured Clostridium sp. | reverse complement strand
ATGTTGTCAATTTTGTATATTGATATCAATTTTATTTAATGATATCATCATTTTCAGATTCGAAAATAATTTGAATATGGAGGTGCTAACATGTTTGATCTTTTGATTGAGCAGGCACAGATTGCAGATGGTACGGGACACCCCATCTATACTGCAAATGTGGGTATTAAAAGCGGAAAAATTGTCTACATCGGTCAGGAACCGGCTAAGCCCGGGCAGACAATCCTCAGGCTGTCCCCCCAGGAAGTGCTCTGTCCCGGATTCATTGATTCACATGGACATTCCGAATGCTATCTGTTCCATGATAAGTGCGTGACACCAAAGTTGAAACAGGGGGTTACCACTGAGGTGAGCGGCAACTGCGGTATCGGATTTGCTCCTGTTAATCCTGCCTATATCGATGAGCTGAGGGATAATTTCGAGGGTGTGGCTGTTGGTCTGGACTTCCCTGGTCACTGGAGTACCATGACCACTTTCCGCAGATTTTTAGATGAAGTGGATTCCTTACATACGGAGATTAATACCGCCTTTTATGTGGCCCACGGAGCACTCAGAATCGCTGTAAAAGGATATGACTCCACCCCTCTGACCTCAGAAGAAAGGGAACAGGTGCACGCTCTGCTGACAGAGGCTATGGAAGCCGGCGCAGTGGGCATGAGCACCGGTTTCGTTTATGCGCCCGGCACCTACGCCGATATGGATGAGATTGTTGACCTGTGCAGAATTGTCAGTCAATACGGCGGCGTTTACGCCACCCATATGAAAGACGAGGGCGACCATGTGATCCAATCTGTGGAAGAGTCCATCGAGGTGGCCCGCCGCACCGGCGTACACCTGCTGATCTCCCACCACAAGGTGACCGGCATTGCCAATGCCCCACATATTAAGGAAATCCACCGCCTGGTGAACGAGGCACGCGCAGAAGGACTCTGCGTCTATCTGGACCAGTATCCTTACAGCGCCGGAGAGACCACATTGAATACAGTCATTCCATACCGTTACCTGGACGGTGGGAACCAGCAGCTGTTGAAACGTCTTGATGACCCAATCCTCCGGGCGGAGATTACCGATGCCATTTTACACAATGACGGAACATGGCAGAATCCGCTGGACAGTACCGGCTTTGACGGCATGACTGTTTTACACACGAAGAACCACCCGGAATGCCGTGAAAAAAGCTTAGCGCAGCTGGCGGCAGAGTGGAACATTCAGCCGGTTGAGGCGATCTTCCGCCTGTTAAAAGAAAATGACGGCCAGGTAAACTGCCTGCTGCATTTCATGACCGACACAGATGTGGAGACTATTTTCCAGAGTCCACTGGTATCCGTATGTACCGATTCCCTGCTGTTTGGAGAAGGAATGCCGACTCATCCCAGAGGATATTCCACCTATCCTAAGATTCTGGGGCGGTTTGTCCGCGAGAAGCACCTGGTATCATTCGAGGAGGCGGTCCGTAAAATGAGTTCCATGCCGGCCGACATCTTCGGTATGAAGAAAAAAGGACGTATTTTAGTAGGAATGGATGCTGATTTAGTGGTAGTTGATCCAGAGCGTGTTATTGACAACGGAGATTATCAGAATCCTTACGCAGAAAATGAGGGGATTGAGATGGTATTCGTGGCCGGCCAACTCGTTTTAGACCATGGAACCATTACCCAGCGCTGCGCCGGAAAGGTGATAGGTAAAAAATATGACTGATACTATGATTCTTGGAAAAACACTGTCCGCCTGGAAACAGGAGTTCCCCATTATTGAAGATATCTGCGCCCTGCATGAAACCTGCTGGCGCAATCCTCAAAAGGAGGTTTACCTCAAAGGGATTGCCCAATGTCCCTTAAGCCAGGCGGATGTGGAAGATGCCAGCAGGCGGCTGGAACGCTTTGCCGCCTTTTTTATGGCTGCATTCCCTGAGACGGTCCCCAGGAAGGGGATTCTGGAATCCCCGTTACAGGAGATTCCCAATATGAAGAATGCCCTGGAGCAGGAGGAGGGAATCACGCTGCCAGGCAGACTCCTGATCAAATTGGACAGCCACCTGCCCATATCCGGGTCCATCAAAGCCAGAGGCGGCATCTACGAAGTCCTGAAAACCGCTGAGGACATTGCCATCCAGGCAGGTATGCTGAAAGAAAGTGATGATTACAGCATTTTAACAACACCGCCATTTCAGAATCTGTTCTCCCGCTATGCCATCTGTGTGGGCTCCACCGGCAACCTGGGCCTGTCTATCGGCATCATCAGCGCCAGACTTGGTTTCCGGGTTACCGTACACATGTCCGCGGATGCCCGCCAGTGGAAAAAGGATATGCTGCGCAGCAAAGGGGTTGTTGTAATGGAGTATGCTTCCGACTACAGTGTGGCCGTAGAACAAGGCAGAAAATCGGCTGAAGATGACCCTTACTGCCATTTTATAGATGATGAGAACTCCAAGACCCTGTTCTTAGGGTATTCCGTTGCCGCTTTACGCCTGAAAAAACAGCTGGAAGAACAAAAAATCTTAGTTGACGATGAGCACCCCCTGTTCGTCTATCTCCCCTGCGGCGTGGGCGGAGGGCCCGGCGGTGTTGCCTTTGGACTAAAAACCGTATTCGGCGATGCAGTCCACTGCTTCTTTGCAGAGCCCACACACTCCTGCTGTATGATGCTTGGCATGGCTACAGGAGAAAATGGCCGTGTCAGCGTACAGGACTTCGGCGTTGACAACCATACGGCAGCCGACGGGCTGGCCGTGGGCCGTGCCTCTGGTTTTGTAGGCGGATTGATGCGTCCATTCATCAGCGGCTGCTACTCACTCACCGACGAACGTATGTATCATATGCTGGGAAAACTGGCAGATACGGAAAACCTGTATCTGGAGCCCAGCGCCCTGGCCGGCATGTATGGCCCTGTACAGATGGTAAATGCTCCTGCGTTCAAAGAATATCTGGAGACAGAACATCTGCTTCATGCTGTTGCCCAAGGAACTCAGCTGGTGTGGGCAACCGGAGGCAGTATGGTTCCAAAAGAAGAAATGGACCGTTATTATCTAAAAGCGAAAACACTATAGGAGGATTAAATCTGTGAAAAATAAAAAAACTATGTTTGCTGCGCTGAACCTGGCCTTGGCCCTCACCCTGAATCTGGCCGGATGTGCAGCAACCCCCGCAGGCAATGCCACAGCTGCCCCTGCGGCTGCTCCCACGGCCAATACCACAGCTGCCCCTGCGGCGGATGGCGCTGCCCCTGCGGTTGATGGCGCTGCCCCTGTGGCTGATGGCGCTGCCCCTGTGGCTGATGGCGCTGCCCCTGCGGCCAATGCCACTGATATCCATGTGACAGTAGATGGAACCGCAGTCGATGTAACAACCTACATCGATGGAAGCGGTACTTACTTAAAACTCGATGACATGGCCGCTTCACTGGATTTCGGACTGACCAGTGATGCTGCTTCCGGCACTGCGGCAATTGATACCGTTTCCCACTATAAACCGGACCCTAAAAAGATGATCACCGGGAATTGGGCACCCGCTACCCGGGAGCGCATTCAGGCTGTAATTGACGAAAATGCCGATCAGGGCCGATATGCCTGTTTTGATGTGGATAATACCACTGTGCTGAACGATATGGGCGAGGCACTGCTTGTCTACCAGATTGAGAATCTGCGTTTTGCCCTGACACCAGACAATATTGCAGATGTGATTACCACTGGTTTCTCTGATTTAGAACGCACCATTGGACAAACCGTGGACGGCCGGGACGTCTCCACCAAGGATATCGTAACGGATATCACATCCGACTATTCCTGGCTCTATAAAAACTACAAGGGATTTTCCGCCGGCGGCGAATACGATCTGGACTATATTCATGCCAGCGCCCAATATCAGGACTTTTCGACAAAACTGTTCTTTCTGTACTATTTTGGCGGACACACCTATGATGCCTCTGTGGTCTATCCCTGGGTAGGACATCTCTTCACCGGCATGACCCCTGATGAGGTTTATAATTTAGCCACAGATTCCCACACCTACTGGAGTAATTACACCCGCTATGTGGAAGAATCCTGGACCTCCCCCACCAACTGGCCGGGAGAGGCCGGCATTGTCTCCATCAGCTACCGTACCGGCGTTATCTTTTGGGAAGAAGTCATAGATCTTTATCAAACCCTTCAGGCAAACGGCATAGAGGTTTACGTCATCTCCGGCTCCTTCGTTGATTCTCTCCGGGCAGCCAACGACCTGTTCGGTTACGGGCTGGAGGATGACCACATCTTCGGCATGCGGAATATTCTGGATTCCGATGGCAGATATGTCAACAAGTATGATTATGACTGGGGAGGAGAGGGACTTTATCCTCAGACCCACACCGAGGGTAAATCCATTGCAATCAAAAACTTTATGGCGCCTGCCCATAACAACCAGGGACCTCTGATGGTATTCGGCGACGGCAATGGGGACTGGGATATGATGTCTGACTGGATGGAGAATGGCGACACGGAACTTGGAGTTCTCTTCAACCGCTACCGTTCCACCAGCGACCGCACCTGGCAGGGGGCAACCGAAGCAGCAGAGAACATCGGCAGCCCGGAGGCGCGTTTTGTCCTTCAGGGTCGTGATGAAAACAAAGGCAGGCTGCGTCCCAGTGAGAAATCAATCCTGCTTGGCACCACAGAAGAAGTGCTGGTCCGCCCCGCACCATAAAACGTTAACTGGGGAGTTAGGGGTGGAAGGGTACGCGGACGTTGGCTGGGGTGTTGGCCGCGAAAAGAAGGAGGTTGGGGTGGGGAGGACAGCGG
>URUZ01000448.1 GCA_900551225.1 uncultured Clostridium sp. | reverse complement strand
TTTAATGATACGGCGACCACCGAGATCTACACTAGATCGCTCGTCGGCAGCGTCAGATGTGTATAAGAGACAGAGTAGACACATTTCACTGCGTCAGTCAGAGGGTATGCCTGGGCATCAATAGGCGCATCCAGAAACGGTTCGATGCCCTGGTAGAAGAGGAGCTGCGTTTCCTCCTGCTCCAGCCCGCTCTCCTTGGAGTAGGTATATACATTGTAGAAATACGTCATATCCATCCCCGCTGCCTCCCTGGAGGCCAGACGGAACCACTCTATTAACCCTTCCTGAAGGGATGGGCAGGTTCCCAGGATATACGCCTTGGGAAATGTCTTTACCTGACAGGAGTCCAGGCTCTTCTCAATGGACTCCAGATCCCGCTCCATCAGCCTCAGCCTTGTAACCACCTGCTGGTGCCGACGGATCTGGGCCTTCTCCTCAGCGATCCGCTGCTTTGTGCGGGTTCTCAATGACGCGCGTGATATCCCCTCTGAGACCAGATTCTCGATCTCTTCCAGGCTGGTATTCATCTTCCTGTGGTAAAGGACATACATCAGTTTATAGATTTCTTTCTCTGAGTAATACCGGTAACCATTGTCCTTCTTCCGGGCCGTTATCACGCCCTTCTTCTCATAGAAGCGCAGGGCATCCCGGCTCAACCCAACCAGCTCGGCCACATCTCCGATCCGGTATTCTATATTTTCCATGACCCACCATCCTTTGGTATTCATAATACATACCAAATATAAATGCTGATCCGCCCCGGGTCAATGGGTTGCGGGAAAGTGCAAGAGAACTGTAATAAAAATGTAAATTAAAAATACCGGCCGTCCAGATTGCCCTCCGCGTCAAATACAAGAGGCTCAGCCTCCCCCTTAAGGCATACCCCGGGAATCCTCGCCGCCTCCTCTGCCAAAGCCTGGGAAATCATGATCTCCTTCATATGAAGCGTGTTTTTAATATACACGATCCGCATGTTATCCGTGTCCACATCTGCGCAGGTTTTCACCGCGGCCCTTAAGCACTCCTCATCATTTTCAAAGAGCATGGGAATCTTGCTGACCTGGGTGACCCGGCAGGTCAGGCTGTTGGGATAGGTCTTGTCCATATCAAAGCGGTCAAATGCCTTTTTGGTGGACACATCGGCCATGCCCCATCCAATGGTGTTACCGTGGGATTCCTCCGCAATATTCAGCACCGCCACCCTCTGGGCCTGGATACCTCCCCTGGCATAGGGCGTTGCAAAGGTTCCGCTGACATTGGGGTCCATGCCGTCCCCGGATATGTTCTTGCCAATCTCATGGACCACCAGCACATCGGCGCTTGGGATCAGAATACGGCTCATATTCGCCTTGGCCGTGAGCAGAAGCTCCGGTTCTTCATCCGCGATGGACTCCACTGGAATGGCCCTGACGATATAGGTCTCATCATATGCATTTTCCACAATTCCTACCCCGAACAGCAGCCTGGAGTGCCGGATAATGGCATTTCCAAAGTAGGGCACCATCTCCGCCATGTGCCCAAACCCCTTGGCGTGGCAGTAGTCTGCCCCTGGCTGTTTGGCCAGCCCAATGGCCAGCATTTTCATCAGGCCCGATTCATAGGGACCCATAAATGCGGTGTGGGCCTTGATCCGGTTTACAACGATAATGCCGTCCGCCTCCGCCGCATATGCATCGATCTGCACAGGCCTTCCGTCCTCCGTTGCTCCGATCACCGTTGTCTCTGTGCCAATCCTCAGAGGGCAGCCCATGTTCTCCTCGGTAATCCCATATCCCCTCAGGATCTCCGTCTGGCCTTCCACCGTGGCCCCGCCGTGGCTTCCCATGGATGCCACAATAAACGGGCTTCCTCCCGCCTCCCTCACATGGTCCACAATGGTTCTCACAATCAGCTGCTCATTGGCAATGCCCCGGCTCCCCACGCCTATGGCAATCTCCATGCCCGGCTTAATCCGCCCGTCCAGCTCCGGCCTCTGAAGCTCCCGCAGCACCTCCGCCCCCACATCCTCAATGCGGGGTCTTGGGAATTCCTGGCTAATTTTAATCATCTTTGGAAGCTTTACCTGCTTTAATATACGGCTCACAGTGCTCATCTTCTGTCCTCCATCCGGGCCGGCATTCCGCCGAACTCTTCTTCAAACCGCAGACAGGCGCCTTTAAGGCCGTCCGGCTGTTTAAATATGTTGTGCACAGTACCTACCACCATGTCGACTCCTATTTCCATGCACCTGACGCAACGGTCGTGATCAATTCCGCCGTCCACGGAGATGATGAAACTGCAGCCGTACTCCGACCTCAGCGCGGATATCTCCTGAAGCCGTTCCATGCTGCCGTCCAGCAGCCGCTGCCCTGAAAATCCTGGCTCTACTGCCATCAGCATCACCATGTCCACATACTTGATGTAGGGTATGATGTGATCGATGCGCTGGGACGGATTCACCACGATTCCGGCCTTCATCCCCGCCCCGTGGATCTCATTAATAGTTCTGCGCACAAAGCTGGTGCTGTCAGTGTGGAAGGCCACATACTCCGCCCCGGCCTCCTTCAGGCGCTGGATGTAGGCGGAGGGATCTGTGACCATGATATGTACGTCCATCCCCACCTGGGGGTAGGCCTGCTTTAGCTCCTGGATCAGCTTGACCGGCATACACAGATTGGGCACATAATGGCCGTCCATCAGGTCAATATGGAAGTACCTGGTTCCCCCTGCCACCAGCTCGTCCAGTTCTTTTTTCATGTCCAGAAAGGACACATTGACAATTGAGGCTGAATTAATCATGCTGCATCTCCTTTTCCCTTCATCTCATATTTTCAGTTTCGATCTCCACAAGCCTGGCTCTCAGCCCGCCTACGAACTCCGCCCGGTCCGCGTTAAAATCCTGGCAGAAGCCGGTGGTCAGAAAGGTGTGTACGATCTCGCAGGCGTTCTGCTCCCCCACCACATTCTTACCCAGGGCCCGCACATTGGCCCCGTTAAGCTGGGACATCTTGAAGCCGGTATAAATGCTCTCCGCCGCCACACAGTAAACCCCCCTAAACTTGTTGGCCATGATGCTGACGCCGCCTCCCGTGCCGCAGAATATGATGCCGCGGTCCGCCTCCCCCTTCTGGATCATGACAGCCAGCCGTTTTGCCGCCTCAGGGTAGACCAGCTGGTCCTCCCCCTGGCCCTGTCCCACGTCCGCCACCTCATATCCATTATCAGCCAGGTACATTTTCACCTGGTCCTTTAACGCGATTGCTGAAAAATCTGCCCCCACCACTACCTTCATCATTTCCCTCTCCTTTCGTTTATTTTTTCTTGACTTTCCTGTTATTTCATATAGTATAAAGAATATGTAATATATCAACTCTATTAAAACAGCTGAAAGGTGTATCATATGTTAGAGACATTTCCCCGCACAAAAGATCAATCGCTGAAGCAGTATGTTCTGTCCACCCTGTCACGCAATATTGTCCATCTGAACCTGGAACCGGGCGAACGGCTGAGCGAGTCGGAGATCAGCGAACTGCTGAGCATCTCCAGGACCCCCATCCGGGAAGCCCTGCTGGAGCTCTCTGAGAAAAAGCTGGTGATCATCCGCCCCCGCAGCGGCACCTTTGTCTCCTACATTGATATGGATATCGTATCCCAGTTCCTCTACCTGCGCACAGTTGTGGAGCGGGACCTCTCCCGCCTGGCCTGCGCCTGCATCACCCCAGATGACCTGGACCTCCTTCATGAGAACATTGCCATCCAGAAGTATTATTATGAGATCAGCAAACCAGCCAAATTGCTGGAACATGATATTAAATTCCACTCCGAGATCTACCGCATCTGCAAGAAGGAATTCCTGAATGACGTGATCTCCAACCTGGCCGTCCACTTTGACCGCATCCGGTATCTGAGCATGACGAAAAAGGAATTTATCTTAAAGATATCAGAGCATGAACAGTACCTGGAAGCCCTGGCGCAAGGCGATTCCCAGCGGGCCATGTCCATCTCAGACGAGCACATGATACACACTTTCGAGGACTATGAATGGATTCGGGAGGCATTTCCCCACTATATCAACAGCGCCGGGAAATGACTGATCAAACGCGCGTTAGGCGTGTTTCACCTTCTCCTTCTGTTTATCTGAATACACCTGGACCAGCACTGCGATCAGCAGCACGATCCCTGTGATAATATCCTTCCAGTAGGCGCTGATATGGCCGTTTAAGTTGATCAGGTTGGTAATAAACGTCACAAACAGGCAGCCTAGGAACACACCGTGGATCTTGCCGATCCCCCCGCGCACCGAGGTTCCTCCCAGCACGATAGCCGCCATGATGGTCATCTCCCACCCCTCGCAGGCAGTGGGCTGGCCCGCGCTGAGCCTGCCGCAGAGTATGATTCCGCTGGCCGCGGCCATGAGGCCGCTGATGGTGAACACCAGAATCTTGGTCCGGTTCACATGGATGCCCATCATCTCCGCGGAGCCTTCGTCCCCGCCCACCGCATAGACCCCCCGGCCAAAGTCCCTGTACTTTAACACAAAGCTGAGAACCAGAATCAGGATGATAAATGTAAATGTGGGAAATGGAATCAGCCCCAGCACATTGCCGTTGCCCACGTACTTCAGCTGAGGCGCGCTGTCCCCCAGGGAGATGGACAGTTCCCTGTTGATCAGCAGGGCAAAGCCCCTGGCCGCCAGCTGGGTTCCCAGGGTGGCGATAAATGGCTGCACCTTGAACATACTGACGATCACCCCGTTAAACGCCCCAAAGACCGCCCCCACCAGCAGACCTCCAAATACCGCCGCCG
>URUZ01000447.1 GCA_900551225.1 uncultured Clostridium sp. | reverse complement strand
GATGCATCTTACTCCGCCCGCGTACCCTTCCACCCCTAAATCCCCATCTACCCAAAATTCAGAAAGAACCTATCCTGCCATATCCGACGCTATTTCTTATTTTTTACAATTCTGGTTCCTCTTCAATCTGTTCATGTACAAACATGATAAGGAAGCTGATGAACAGCAGGCCGCAGCTCATCCAGATGGTTTTCTCCCCAAACCGCTCGGACAGGATGCTGCCCATGGTTGCGCCCAGGGCGAAGATGGCGATTACACCGTAGTAGCGCATGCATTTCTGTAAAATACCTTTGTCCTTGCTGTGGCGGTATTTGTACAGCATCTCCGTGGCATTGCGCAGGTTGCCGATGCACATGGTGCTGGCGTAGGGGCTTCCCTGGATCTTGCGGAAGCTGTTGACCTGAAGGGAACAGACAAAGGATACCACGATGTTGGCCGCCATATTTAAGGACTGGGGCATAAAACCAACTGCCAGCAGCAGCAGGATCTCAATGGCCACCACAATCTGGCGCCAGTGGAGGAAGATATCTGTTCTGCCCTTATACACCCGCTTGATGTGCTCCGCCACATAGACGCCCGCCACAAAGGCGATCACCGGCGCCAGATAGCGCAGCGCCAGGCTCCACTCCCGGTTTGCCAGGTGGGTGCCCAGCAGCACGATATTGCCTGTCTGGGCATTGGCAAATACCTTCCCCCTGACGAAATATGTATATGCGTCCTGGAAGCCCCCTGACATGGTCAGGAATAATCCTGTGGATATGGCTTCCGACATCTGAAGCTCTTTTTTTTGACCGCTCTTCTTCATGCCCGTATTCCGCTCCTTTAATGGTCCCCCTTCCCCCGGCAACCGCCAAAATGCCAAGAGAGTTTACCTTGATTTATCAATTGTGAATTTTATCACATTTTTAACATCTTGAAAAGGGGTAACTGGGCTGAGATTCCATTTCTTCCAGTATTTTTAGTGTCTCCCGGCGTATTTTCGCCGGGAGGCACTAGCGGTACGCCTGCGCCAGACGTCTCCTGACTACTTCAATAAATTGCAGACCTGTCACCACCTTTGGGTCAGGTATGGTGGTCACCCGCTCCAGGTCAGCGGTCATAATCCCATCCTCCACAGTCCTGACGGCAGTCTCCTCCAGGCATTTTCCAAATGCTTCCAGCTCCTTGTTGTGATCCAGCTCCCCCCGCTTCTTCAGTCCGCCGCTCCATGCCATGATAATGGCCAGGGGATTGGTGGACGCCACAGCGCCTTCCAGATACTGGTAATAATGGCGGCGCACCGTGCCGTGGGCGGCCTCGTACTCATAGATCCCGTCGGGGGATACCAGCACAGATGTCATCATTGCCGCCGAACCATAGGCAGTGGCAAGCATATCGCTCATCACATCCCCGTCATAGTTCTGGCAGGCCCACACATATCCGCCGCTGTTCTTAATCACCCGCGACACTGCATCATCAATCAGGCAGTATTCATAACGCAGTCCATTGTGCTTGAACTGTTCCATGTACTCTTCCATGAATATCCGCTTGAAGATCTCCCTGAAATTCCGGTCATAGATCTTGGAAATGGTGTCCTTTGCGGAGAAGATCAGATCCTGCTTCACATCCAGGGCGTAGGACATGCAGCAGCGGGCAAAGCTCTCAATGGAGGCGTCCAAATTGTGGAGCCCCTGGGCCACCCCCGGGGCTTTAAACTCATGGATCAGCTCCCGCCGCTCGTTCCCGTCTGTATCTGTAAATACCAGCTCACATTTCCCAGGCCCGTCTATCTTCATCTCCGTGGCCCGGTACAGGTCGCCGTAAGCGTGGCGGGCCAGGGTGATGGGCTTCTCCCATGATTTGATATAAGGTTCAATGCCCTTGATCAGAATGGGCGCGCGGAAAACCGTGCCGTCTAAGGCCGACCGGATGGTGGCGTTGGGGCTCTTCCACATTTTCTTTAATCCGTACTCCTGAATCCGCTCCAGGTTGGGCGTGATGGTGGCGCATTTCACGGCAACACCATACTTTTTAGCCGCCAGGGCCGATTCCACGGTCACCTGATCATCTGTCTGATCGCGGTTGCGGATATTCAGATCATAATACTCTTCCACCAGATCCACGAAAGGCAGCACCAGCTTCTCCTTGGTCTCCTTCCACAAAATAGCCGCCATCTCATCTCCGTCCATCTCAACCAGCGGCGTTGTCATCTTAATCTTTTCCATTAATGTTCCCCTTTCCTTCATTCCCAGAACTCTTAATCAACAGATTATCACAAATTTCACCTTGATACAACATGTTCCATTCTGCATCATATATGAATTTTCCAACTATTGACAAACCTAGCGGCGGTTGCTACAGTTATTAATATCAATGAGGAAAATCGCCTAAAATACAGGCGCTAAGTGCTCATAACTAGCCACTGCACTAAGTTCGTGGAGGACCTCACTAAGTGCCAGTGACATGTATCGCACGTAAGCGCCTAAAGGACAGGCGCTAAGTGCTCATAACTAGGAGGGATTACAGATGAACGCAGTAAAAGGTGCTAACTGGGTATTCGGAAAAGACATAACAGGGACAGAGGCCGGCCCCGGCGTGGAGCGCAGGGTCCTGGCCTACTGTGATGAACTGATGTGTGTGGAAAATGTATTCAAGAAGGGCTCTGTGGGCGCCATGCATCACCACCCTCACACCCAGATTACCTACGTGGCTTCCGGCCGTTTCAGCTTCACCATTGGTGACGAAACCCGGGAGGTGGCAGCTGGGGATACCCTGTTAAAACAGGATGACATTGTCCATGGCTGCCAGTGTCTGGAGGACGGAATTCTGGTGGACTTCTTTACGCCTATGCGGAGAGACTTTTTGGAATAATGGAGGTTAGGCGCGAATGGTGACGCGGACGTTGGCTGGTGTATTGGCCGGGAAAAGAAGGGTGGGGAGGGACAGGCCCCTTCCGGCCGCCTGCCCCTCCCCCTCATGGTCCATCCAATTCATCAGCCAACATCCGCGTCCCCTTCCGCGCCCAACTCCACATTGCTCACATTCTGAAACACCGGATAAACCGCCGTGCTATGCCTCAGCCCAATTCTCACGCACATCTCCGCATACGCCAGGGCAATAAACGCCGGGTCGAACACTTTGACGGGCAGCTCCCGTTCTATCATCCCGCCATAGCTTGCCATGCCCAGGCAGCCCAGGATCACTCCGTCCGCCTGCTCTTCCTCAATGGCCTTTTCACAAACCTTTTTCAGATACGCTCCGGTTGCCTCTGGGTTTACCCGCAGCTCCCCAATGGGTACATCCAGCGCCCTGACAGAGGTCATCTTTTCCCTGGCGATGCCGTTGCGCATCAGTCTGCGGTAGGTTCTGGGGATATTGACGCTTTCCGTTGTAATCACTACAAACCGGTTGCACAGCAGATTGGCCGCCGACAGGCTGGTCTCGCCGGGACCGATGACCGGGATCCGTACATTTTCCCTCACCGCATCGATACCCACATCGCTGAAGCAGTATATGACGATAGCGTCATATCCCTCTTTCTCAGCCCTGATACTCTCCTTCACCAGCTCCGGAGCCGCGAATGCCTCATCCGTGTTGCAGTCCAGCTCGTCCGGGCCCTTCTTAATACAGTCCACGGATATAACCACTCCGGCAGATACTGCGGCGGAGAGCATCCGCTCCCTGTCATCCATGGTATTCCTATCCATGGCCTTATCCGTCATGATAACCTTAATCTTCATACTTGCCTCCCGGCCGGATTTCCCATGCCTTATTCCTGTCAGTCTTTTTCAGCCTCTATTCTGGCTTCCTCGCTCCACACCTCTGTCTCAATTCCAATTCTCGAGGAGACAAACCGTTCGCCATTGCTGCACTTGTAATCCTTATACGCATTCATAATTATATTCCTTGCCACTAACAGCGTGGGGATATTGATGAATACCAGCACAACATTAATCAGATCCGACACATACCACAGGTTATCCAGCTGGAGTCCCGCCAGCACGGTGATGGTTCCAAGGGGTACAAAGAGGAATGCGCCCAGGGCGCGTACAAAGCCTATAAATGCCCTGCTGGTGGAAATCTTGTTGGCCGCTATCTCCGCATAAGTCAGATCGCAGAGAAGGGTTGTAAATGCAAACAGCCCGAATGCAATCGCCACGAATATCAGTACCGCCGTATCCATGGAGGTTCCCGGCACCAGCTCTTTTACGGAGGTCAGGAATGTGCCGATTTTGTCCATTTTCAATGTGTCCCAGTCAATGGACGGATTATTCCAGATGGTTCCCGCCGTGATGACGAAGCCGGTCAGAGAACAGATAACAATGGTATCCACAAATACACCGATCGCCTGCACAAACCCCTGTTCGCAGGGATGGTTAGCATCCGCGATGGAGCTGGCCTGGGTGGCGGTACCCATACCTGCCTCATTGGAGAGAAGCCCTCTCTTTAAGCCCTGGGCCATAGCCACTCCGAAGGCCCCGCCGAACACTGCCGACGGCTTGAACGCGCCGCCGAATACCGCCATGACGAAAGCGGGAACCTTGCCCAGGTTCAGGATAATCAGCAGTCCAATCACTGCGATGTACAGCGCCGCCATAATGGGAACAGCCCTGTCGGAGAACTTCACCACGCTCTTGATTCCGCCAAAGGTTATAACGGCGATAATCACCACAATGGCAATTGCTATGATATAATACATAGGCTCGGAGACCTCTGTCACGCGCCCTGTCACCTCATTGGCAATGGAGCTGGCAGCCGTAAATACGTGGAAGGTATGTACCGGGATGCTGAGCATATTATACAGCAGGTATAGCACGCACATGCCCGCGC
>URUZ01000446.1 GCA_900551225.1 uncultured Clostridium sp. | reverse complement strand
GCCCAGGACGCCGGCGGAGTGGTGAAGATTGCGGTGGCCGGCCCCATGACCGGTGACAATGCGGAGTATGGGATCGGATTCACCAACGCAGCCAAGATGATGGCAGATGAGTGGAACGCCAAGGGCGGGGTCCTCGGCAAACAGATCGAAATCGTCCCCTTTGATGACAAGAATTCCTCCGAGGAGGCCACCACAGTGGCACAGAAGATCGTGAGCGAGGGGGATTACCTGGGCGTGATCGGACATTTTGCCTCAGGCGTCTGTCTGACAGCAGCTCCCATTTACCAGGAGAACAAGATCATCGAGATCTCCCCTTCTGCTTCCCACCCGGACTACTCGGGCGTGGGTGATTTCATTTTCAGGAATAATACGGTCATCAGCAAGGAGGCGGCCGCCAGCATTGACATTGCCGTAAAGGATCTGGGGAAGAAGAACATTGGCATCATCTCCATCAAGACAGACTGGGGAACCAGTACCTCACAGGTAATCAAGGACCTGATCGGCGGCCTGGGAGATGACTCCATTAAGATTGTGGCCCATGAGGAAGTGATGGAAGGCTCCGATGATTACAGCCCGGCCATCACCAAGCTTAACGAGGCGGGTGCGGATGTGGTTATCTGCGCAGGCATGTACAACCCGGTGGCCCCGGTAGCCAAGCAGTATAAGCAGATCAATCCCGACATCCAGATCGTGGGCTTCTCAAACGCGTACAGCCAGCAGCTGATTGAGCTGGGCGGAAGTGCGGTGGAGGGCGTGTGCTTCCCGGTTATCTTCTTCTCGGAATCCCAGGACCCGGCAGTGAAGACCTATGTTGAGAGCTATACCAAGCTGTACGGCAGCGCGCCCAGCGCACTGACCTCCCAGGCCTATGACTCCGTCGGCATGCTGCTGACAGCTGTGGAGGAGGCAGGCACCACGGATTCCCAGGCCATCCATGACAAACTGGCTGCGCTGGATTACAAGGGCGTGACCGGGGATACCAAGTTTGACGGCACCGGCGATGTTCAGAAGGAATTCGTCAAGGTGACCATCAAGGACGGTAAGTTCGTAAGTATGCAGTGACAGCCGGAGCAAGAGAAAGGGCAGAGAGGGGCAGCTCTCTCTGCATGAGGTAAACACATGATTGGACAACAGGTATTTAACGGTCTGACCCTGGGAATGGCCTACGCGCTGATTGCGGTGGGATACTCCCTGGTGTTCGGAATCTTGCGGCTTGTGAATTTCTCCCATGGCTCGGTGTACGCCTTTGGGGCCCACATGGCGCTGCTGTTTGTGGGAATGCAGTTCGGCATCTTCCCGGCAATCCTGATCAGTATGCTGTTCACCGGCATCCTGGGCGTGGCCATCGACAAGACGGCCCTGGAACCGCTGCGAAAGAAGGGCTCCATGCCCATCGCATCGCTGATCACCACCATCGGTATCTCCAACATTATACAGAACCTTCTGACCGTCTTTTATGGCAGCCAGAAGAAGGCTTTCCCGGCGCTCTTTGACTTTGGGACTATCACAGTGGGTAATATCCATATACAGTGGACACAGATCTGCATGTGCCTGGTTTCCCTGGCGCTGATGGCCACCCTGTTCCTGGTGGTCAACAGAACCAAGATCGGCCTTGCCATGCGGGCCTGCCAGCAGAACTCCAAAGCTGCCAATATGGTGGGAGTAAATGTAAACTTCGTCATCTCCTTCACCTTTTTTCTGGGAGGCGTGTCGGCAGCCATCGCAGGCGTGCTGATCAGTGGATATTATCAGATTGTATACCCCAATATGGGATATATGGCGGGCCTGAAGGCATTTGCGGCAGCTGTGCTGGGTGGAATCGGAAGTCTCCCGGGCGCTCTGGCCGGCGGTCTGCTGGTGGGCGTTTCCGAGAGCATGGCAGCCACGTTTTTAGGCTCTACCTACCGGGATTCCATGGCGTTTATCATTCTGATCCTGGTGCTGCTGGTCCGCCCCCACGGGCTGTTCGGCAAGAAAGGTATAACAAAGGTGTGAGCGGATGAATGGAAAAAAGAATCTTACATATCTGATGGAAATGTTTATACAGCGGTATAAAATACCCCTTTCCATTGGGGCGGGCGCACTGATTCTGGGCTTCCCCCACATGACCTCGGACCAGTATCTGATGACCATTGTGATCAAAATCGGGGCCTATATCATGCTGGCCCTGGGACTAAATATCCTGACGGGATACACAGGGCTGGTATCCCTGGGCCACGCCGGTTTCGTGGCCATCGGAGCTTACGCGGCTTCTCTGATGTCTGTCCGGCTGGGGATGAATTTCTTCGTCTCCATGATCTTCGGTATGCTGGTGTCCGGTCTTGTGGGCCTGCTTCTGGGCCTGCCCACGCTGCGCCTGACAGGCACCTACCTCTCCATCGTCACCCTGGGGTTCGGGGAGATTGTAAAGATGGTGGCCATGAACTGGGACCCCGTCACCAACGGGACCCTGGGAATCAAAAATATTCCCAAGCCGGAGCTGTTTGGTATGAAAATGACGGTGGCCAACAGCGGCCTGTATTACCTGATGGTGGCGCTGCTTCTGGTGATTGCGCTGTTCTGCCTGGCTGTGGTGAAGTCCAGAACCGGCCGCGCATTCCTGGCGATCAAGACAGATGAGATGGCGGGCACCATGATGGGCATCAACGTGACCTACTATAAGATACTGGCGTTTGTGCTGTCCTCCTGCATCTGTGCGGCGGCGGGCGCCTTCTACGCCACCCTGATCGGTTACATAGACCCCAACACCTTCACATTCGACGTTTCCACCCTGATCCTCAGCATTGTGATCCTGGGCGGTATGGGAACCATCCGGGGGATGTTCCTGGGCGCTGCGATCCTCATTGCATTTCCCGAGGTATCCAGGTCCCTGATGGATTACCGCTTTGTGGTATACGGCCTGATTCTGGTGCTGATGATGCGCTTCAGGCCCCAGGGACTGCTGGGCTGGAAATCCCAGCTGCCCTATAAGCTGTCCAGGGAGGTGCGCAGCCGGCTGGCGGAGGATGAGGCAGGCGGACAGGAACAGGCGGCAGGATAGGAGGAAGAAGGACTATGGCATATTTAGAGGCAAAGGGCATCACTAAGCGGTTTGGCGGAATCGTGGCTGTGGACCAGGTGAGCTTCGAGGTGAACCAGGGGGAGATCGTCAGCATTATCGGCCCCAACGGAGCGGGAAAAACCACAATTTTTAACATGCTTACGGGAGTTTACACCATCGATGAGGGGGAGATCCTCTTTGACGGGAAGCCCATACACAACCGCAGGCCCCAGGAGATCGTGGAGGCGGGGATCTCCAGGACCTTCCAGAATATCCGCCTGTTCGCAGATCTGCGGGTGGTGGAAAACGTGCTGGTGGGCACCCATATAAAGACCAGATACAGCTTCCTGGATTCCGTGCTCCGCACGCCCCGTTTCCGGAGGGAGGAGGACAAAAATGTTCTGGAGTCCATCCGCATCCTGAAGTCCATTGGGCTGGACAGAAGGCGGGATGACTACGCCCAGAATCTGCCGTATGGGGACCAGCGCAAGCTGGAGATTGCAAGGGCCATCGCCACGGGTGCAAAGGTGCTGCTGCTGGATGAACCGGCTGCGGGCATGAATCCCCAGGAATCGGCGGAGCTGCTGGAGTTTATCCGCTCCCTGAAGAAACAGGGGTATACGGTGGTGCTGATTGAACACGATATGAGCGTGGTCATGAAAATATCCGACAGGATCTATGTGATTGACCACGGTAAGCCCATCGCCAAGGGGCTCCCCGCGGAAATTGCGGGCAATGAACGGGTGATCGAAGCCTATCTGGGAGGTGTGAATATCAATGCTGGAAATTAACGGACTGCATACATATTACGGGAATATCCACGCCCTGAAGGGGATTGACATGAAGGTGGACAAAGGGGAGATCGTATCCCTCATCGGCAGCAACGGGGCTGGGAAATCCACCCTCCTCTCCACGATTGTGGGGGTGGCCCGGGCGCAGAGCGGCACAATCCTGTTCAAGGGAAAAGATATCACCAACACAGCTCCCCACAACATCACGAAGAACGGCATCAGCATCTCCCCCGAGGGGCGGGAGGTGTTCCCTGAGCTGACAGTCCATGAAAACCTGCGGCTGGGAGCCTATATCGTGAAGGACAAAAAGCAGATTGAGGCGGGCTATGAGCGGGTCTACCACCTGTTTCCCAGACTGAAGGAGCGGACCGGACAGTCGGCAGGCACGCTCTCAGGCGGAGAGCAGCAGATGCTGGCCATCGGAAGGGCGCTGATGAGCAACCCGGAATTCCTGCTGCTGGATGAGCCGTCCTTAGGGCTGGCGCCCAATATTGTGCTGATGATATTTGACCTGATCTACGCCATCAACCAGCAGGGAGTAACCATTCTGCTGATTGAGCAGAACGCCAATATGGCGTTAAATGTATCCGACAGGGCTTATGTGCTGGAGAACGGCGTAGTGTCCATGGCGGGGGACGCCAAACAGATCGCAAATGATCCGCAGATTAAAAAGGCCTATCTGGGCCAGGCATAGAGGAGAGATGAGAAATGAAAAAATTGATCAATGAACCGGCCCATGTGGTGTCGGAGCTTCTAAAGGGCATGGAGCTTGCCCATCCATCCCTTGAATACACAGAGAAATTGGAAATTATCTCCAGAAAAGAGAGGAAGAAAGATAAGGTGGCCGTCATTTCCGGAGGCGGCGCAGGCCATGAGCCGGCCCACGCCGGCTATGTGGGATATGGAATGCTGGATGCGGCTGTGTCCGGCAACGTATTTTCCTCCCCCAGCCCGGACCGGATCACTGAGGCCATCTCCCAGGTAAATGCCGGAAAAGGCGTGCTGATGATTATCAAG
>URUZ01000445.1 GCA_900551225.1 uncultured Clostridium sp. | reverse complement strand
CCTCACCGAGGAGGGCATTTTCCTCAAGCAGCAGGCGGAGGAGATCATCACCCTTATGGAAAAGACGGAGAACCAGCTGGGCAGGATCAAGACCAGCACCCACGGCACCATTGCCCTGGGTGTAACGGAGACCAGCGGCGCCAGCATCCTATCCAGCCTGATCGGGGCATTTCACAGGCAGTATCCCTATATCCGCTACAACATTGTGGGAGGAAGTGTGGATGAAGTGAAGGAGAAGCTGGAGAGGGGGCTGGTGGACATGGGGCTGGTCCGGGACCCCTTTGACACGGAAACCTATGAGAGTATCTTCTGGAAGACAGAGTCCTGGATCGCCCTGCTGAGCAGGGAGCATCCCCTGGCCCAGTCTGCCTCCGGCACAGTGGAGCTGGGACAGCTGGCGGGGGAATCCCTGATCATCCCCGCCCGGCCCCAGCTGCAGAATGAGATCCACAACTGGTTCAACCTTCTGTCTGAGGAGCGGAACATCTTCTGCCTGTACAATACCCTGTCCTGCGTGGTGCCCATGGTGGAGGACAATATCGGCATCGCCATCTGCCCGGAGTCGGCCCAGTACACCACCAATCCACAGAAACTGGCTTATTTAAAGATCATCCGCCCGGAGCACAGCTCCAACCTGATGCTGGTGCGCCGCCGCCACCAGATCCTGCCCACAGCCACAGAGTGCTTCTGGGACTTCACCAGAGATTACCTGCGCCAGGATGGGCCGGACGGTGCTGGCGCCGCCCTGCGGAAAACCGGCACTAAGACCGCATCTGATACTCCTTAGGCCCCACCCCCGACAGCTTCTTAAAGGTAGCGCTGAAATACCGGTAGTCCTTATATCCCACCCGCTCCGCAATCTCATAGATCGGCATGCTCTTGTCCTTCATCAGCTCCATGGCCCGGCGCATGCGGACCCGGGTCAGGTACTCCAGGAAGGTCATCTTCACCTCCACCTTGAAGAGCTTGGCCAGGTAGCTCTCACTGATGGACAGGTGGCCGGCCACCTCCCGTATGGAGAGATCCTTCCCATAGTTCTGCCGCACATACTCCAGGGCCTGGCGCATATAGGCGTTGAGTTTGTTCTCATCATATTCCAGAGCCAGGCTTCTCTCCTCCCTGTCCCGCCTGTCCGCGCGGCCGGCCCGCAGCTCCTCGATGCGCTCCCTGGCCTTCAGGACCGCAGCTCTCAGCTCCTCATCATCAATAGGCTTCAGGATATAATCCACCACCTCCATCTTCAGGGCGGCCTTGGCATACTCGAATTCATTGTACCCGGAAATGATGATAAACTGGGTCTCTATCCCTTCCTCCCGGCAGCGCCGTATCATCTCCAATCCACTGACGCGGACCATGCGGATATCGGTGATCACAAGGTCAGGGCGCATTTCCCGGATCTCATAAAAAGCCCTGTCCCCGTCATCGGCGGACCCCACCACCACGCACTCCCACTGGTCCCAGGGCATGGTCATCACCAGGGCTTTGCGGGTGAGCACCGCATCATCTACTATGTATACTTGAAACATTTTCCGTCATTCCTCTCTGTCAATGGTCCCTATTCCTCCGACACTGCCTCAATCTGGGCCTGCAGGTTCTCAAGGAGTTCCTCCGTGGGCCTGTCCCCGTGGAGGTACTCAGCGATCATCCGGTCCACAATCAGACGTACCTTTGTATTCTTCAGGGACAGCACTCTCTTATATGCCAGCTCCTGCTCCCTGTCCTGCCGCTGCGCGTGCTTCTCCCCTAGGGTCAGATACTCCATCAGCTCCCATGCCGGAAGATAATCATGGGCCGCGCCTAAGTTGGTCAGATATAGGTTGCAGCCCTGGCCGATCCAAGGGATATCCCCGGTCCGCATAAGCTCTGCCTTCTCATAGGGGAACTGTGCAATCCGGGCCAGCTCCTCCTCATAAACCTCCTCTAATACCGCAGATTCCGCCTGCCCAGCGCAGAACGCATCCAGGATCTCCCGGTAATCTCCATTTATAATGCCGCCATTCACCAGCTGTCCCTTCACGGCCTGAAGCATTTCCCTGTGTTCTGCTGTATCCACCTGGTATTTCTCCGGCATCTGGTCCCAGCCCGGGCTTTTGGCAGTCAGCAGCAGATCCCGGATCAGCACGTCCACGGGAATGGCCGCCCTCTTATCCGGGCCGGAGTTATGGGCCAGCTGCTCCAGGCTTACAGGCTCCCGCTCCCCGGCCGCTGCCGGCCGCCCCGTTTCCCCGGCGGCTCTGTCACGGGTGTACACGCACAGGCGGCTCTTGATAAAAGGCAGCCCGTAGATCCTGCCCCCGGCCGCTGTGTTCACCATGGAGGACTCCGGCAGGCTTCCCAGCCAGTTTAACCCCAGCCGCTCCGTCAGCAGCTGGTCCAGCGGGCAGATCAGCTTCTGTTCCACTGCGGACAGCATGGCATCATCGCTCATGCATACCACGTCATAGCCGGACCCCTTGCCGGCGTAGAGCAGCTTTAAAAATGCAAGGGTGTCCGAATCCACATATGCGGCGTTAACCACTGTGCCGGGGTGCTCCGCCGCATAGGCGTCAAACCGCTTCTGGGCGTACTCCTTTCGCAGGATGTCCCCGCCCGTTGACATCAGTATATTGATCTCCACCACCTGGTCCGCCGCAGCTGCCGCCTGTCTGCTGCGGTCTGCCTCTTTGGCCAGAATCAGGACCGCAGCGGCGGCGGCCAGCATCCCCAGGATTATGATCCATCTCTTTTTCATATCATTCCTCCGCCTGTTCCCGCCGGTATGGCAGCAGAATTTTCACCTTTGTGTACCTGCCCTTTTCACTCTCCATCTTCAGGCCGTACTGCATGCCGTAGATCAGCAGCAGCCGTTTCTGAACATTTTCCACGCCCAGACCGCCGTAGATCCCAACGCCCTTCTCCACATTGTTGATATACTTTAAATACTCCTTTTCCACACCGATTCCATTGTCGTAGACCTCGATGCACACATCGTCCCCGCAGCGGTACCCCCGCAGGCTCAGCATATAGTCCTGCCGCTGTGCTGTGAAGCCGTGGATAATGGCGTTCTCCACCAGGGGCTGGATCACCAGGTTGGGGATCAGGCAGTCCCTGATCTCCTCCTCCACCTGGATGTCCACGGAGAACAGCTGGTCATACCGGATCTGCTGCAGACGGATATAATCGTCCACGAACACCAGATCATCGCTGAGCTTCACAAAGTCGTCCTTAAAAGTGATGCTCCGGCGCAGCAGCTTGCCTAAGTGGATCACAAAGCCGGAGACCTCCTCTGTCCTTCCCATCCGGGCCAGGGCATTGATCTCATTTAACATGTTGTACAGGAAATGAGGGCTGATCTGGGCCTGGAGGGCCTTCAGCTCCGCGTTTTTCTTCCGTTCGCTCTCCTCCCTGGCGTCCTGAATCAGGTTCTGGATGCGGGTGATCATCCAGTTGAACACAGAGCTTACCAGGCGCATCTCATCGCTGTCATGGGCCCTGATCTGGATGCGGGTGTCCACATCCCCCTCGGTCACCTTCTTCATGGAGTTCACCAGGGTATCAATGGGGCGGTACATGCGGTTGGCGAAAAATGCCGCCAGCAGAAAGGACAGGGCCACCATACAGCCGAACACGCTGACGCTGACGATCCACAGCAGACGGTTGTTCTCATTGAGCTCCGCGATGCTGTAGTAAGCCGACACCTTCAGCCCATAGAGGGTCTCCCGGGCGGCGGACACATGGTTGTCCTCCTCCCCGGTCCCCGGAGCGGTTCTGCCCTCCGTGAAACGGCCGGTGGTGTCCAGCAGCACGCAGGAATTTCCATCGGTCAGGGTAATTGCAGAATTCCCCTCCTCCAGCTGCAGCTGTTTCACCGCGTTTAAAAGGGTATTCCGGTAGATATCCAGCACAATATATCCGGTCACTTCCCCGTCAGATCCCTGGACGGCACGCCCCATATTCATGCAGATAACCCGGCCGTTCTCCGCCCTGGTGCTGTTGGGGAACACTGCAATCCCGCCGGGCTGCTCTCTCATGGCGTACAGAATCCCCCAGCTATCAAAAACAGCCGGATCATACAGCATGGTATCCTCTCTGTCCGGATAGATCGTCCTGTCCTTTAAGCTGATCACCCGGATCTTGATACGGTTATCCCGGCCTGTCTGCATGGGCCTCACCAGGTCCTCCAGCTGCCCTGTTGTCCCCTGTTCCAGACACGCCTGAAAAGCCTGCTCCTCAGACAGGCTGTTTAAAATCATCTCATACTCCTCCAGCACCTCCCGCACATTGCCGGCGCCGGCCGCCGCCAGATCCCTGGCCTTATCCCGGTAGCGCTCCCTGGACATCCGGAAGCTTCCGTATGAGATGGATATGACGCAGAAACAAATAGGCAGAATCGTGGCCAGTAAAAATGCTGCAAACAGCCTTTTAAAATAGATCTTTTTCACAGTACCCCCTGATGCAGGCTGTGCCTGATGAGAATGCCCGGCCCGCTTTAGTGCCTCCCGGCGTAACTACGCCGGGAGGCACTAACTATAATATCAGATAAACGCCTCAGGCGCAAACAGCGGCTGTGCCCCCAAATGGGTCAAGCCGCTGGTGCTGCGCTGCATATTCTTCAGGCATCCGGCTGATACCGTTCCCACACCCACCGGATATCCCGTTCCAGTTTCTCCTCGGACACCCAGGCATGGGGTTCGTACTCCAGCACAATTCTGGCCTTTGGGGTATACTTCCTGTACAGGGCCGCCAGCGCCTCGTAATCAATCACTCCGTTTTCCAGGCTGTTGTGGCTGTCCCTTAAACCGTCATTGTTGTGGAAATGGTAAGCGTGAATCCGCTCCCCAACCGCCCCCAGCAGGGCCTCCATATCAAGCCC
>URUZ01000444.1 GCA_900551225.1 uncultured Clostridium sp. | reverse complement strand
TGCTAAAACCATATGCTAATATGGGAATCACAGGAAAGGTATGGTCGTCATAATGACCATAAGCGAATCATAAAAATCATGTACATAAGAGGAGGAAGATTCAAATGAAAAAGAGATATTTATCAGGCGCATTGGCAGTGTTTATGGCAGTCTCCATGACTGCATGCGGCGGCGGAACCACGGCGGAGACAACGGCTGCGAAGAGCGAGGCTGCGGGGAGCGCGGCGGAGACGTCGGCAGAGCCATCCAAGGAAGGGACTCAGGAGGAGACCAAGGCCACAGGAGGCAAGCTGGTGGTGTACTCTCCCAACTCCTCTCTGGTCTCGTGGGCTCGGAGATGTGTATAAGAGACAGACTCAGAGGGTATCATGAACAATGTGATCCCGGGATTTGAAGAAAAGTACGGCATTGAGGTGGAAGTGATCTCCGCAGGAGCCGGCGAGCTGATCAAGCGTCTGACCTCTGAGGCCAACGACCCCTACGGGGATGTGGACTTCGGCGGCGTAAACTATGCCATCTACAAGCAGAACCCTGATCTGTTTGAGGAGTATGTATCGCCCAATGACAAGAACCTGCCTGAGGAGTTCCAGAACACCACCGGCTTCTATACCAACTATACCATCAACGGCAGCTGCCTGCTGGTGAACAAGGATCTGCTTGGCGACATCAAGATCGAGAGCTATGAAGATCTGCTGAACCCGGAGTTAAAGGGCAAGATCGCCACCTGCGATCCCGCCACCTCCTCCAGCGCATTTGCCCAGCTGACCAACATTTTGCTGGCCAAGGGCGGATATGACAATGATGAGGCCTGGGATTTCGTGGGCAAGCTGATCGAGCAGTGGGACGGCAAGGTGCTGTCCGGCTCCAGCGCAGTGTACAAGGGCGTTGCCGACGGCGAGTACACAGTGGGCCTGACCTATGAGGACCCCTGCGCAACCCTGGTGGCTGACGGAGCGCCTGTGGAGATCGTATTCCCCTCTGAGGGAGCCGTATACCTGCCCAGCGGAGCAGCAATCATAAAGGGCGCCAAGAATATGGACAATGCCAAGCTGTTCATCGACTACCTGATCTCCGACGAGGTCCAGCAGCAGTTCGGCGACAATCTGACCATCCGCCCCATCCTGGCTTCCACAACCAGCAAGACCCTGCGCCCCATCGGCGAGATCAAGACCATCAACGAGGATATTGCCTACATTGCGGAGCACAAGAGTGAGATCGTGGAGCGCTACAAAGAATTATTTGCAGGCCTGCAGTAAACAGGACAACAGACGGCTGGAGGAAGAGCGAACATGAGTGTTGCGATTAAGATCAATCAAGCAGTTAAAAAATATGGAAACAACACAGTCATTCCAGACCTGTCGCTGGACATCAAAGAGGGTGAGTTCTTCACCCTCTTAGGTCCATCCGGCTGTGGAAAGACCACACTGCTGCGCATGATCGCCGGCTTCAACAGTATTGAGGGCGGAGATTTCTATTTTAATGACAAGCGGATCAACGATGTGGACCCCAACAAGCGCAATATTGGCATGGTGTTCCAGAACTATGCTATATTCCCCCATCTGACGGTGCGCCAGAACGTGGCCTTTGGCCTTAAGAACCGGAAATGCACCAAGGAGGAGATGGAGCGCAGAACGGACGAGTATCTGAAGCTGATGCAGATTGAGGAGTACAAGGACCGGCTTCCGGAGCGGCTGTCCGGCGGCCAGCAGCAGAGAGTGGCCCTGGCCCGCGCCCTGGTGATCCACCCGGACGTGCTGCTGATGGATGAGCCCCTGTCCAATCTGGATGCCAAGCTGAGGGTGGAGATGCGCTCCGCCATCAAGGACATCCAGAACCAGGTGGGCATTACCACTGTTTATGTAACCCACGACCAGGAGGAGGCCATGGCTGTGTCCGACCGCATCGCTGTGTTTGACCACGGCGTGATCCAGCAGATCGGCACGCCCCAGCAGCTGTACCAGCGCCCCAGGAATCTGTTTACCGCTACCTTTATCGGCAGGACCAATGTGCTGGACGGGGAGCTGCAGGCCGGATCAGACGGCACGGGCAGACTGATGTTGTGCGGCGTCTGCGGGACAGAGGCCGCAGGCCTGAAGGGGCTTAAGCAGGGTACATACAAAGTGAAGGTATCTGTGCGGCCGGAGGAATTCGTGATTCAGGAGGCAGGCACGCCCGGGGCCATTGAGGCTGTGGTGGAGAACAGCATTTTCCTGGGGCTGAACACCCATTATAATGTGAGGCTGGCATCCGGAGAGCGGGCGGACATTATTCAGGAGTCTGCCATAGACCACATTATCCGGCCCCAGACGAAGATATCCCTGACTGTCAAGAAGGAGAAGATCAACATATTATCTGAGGACGGCAGCCGCAACTATTTAGTGGGAGAGGATGGCAATGAAAAGTAAATTCAAATTGGACGTCTGGGGCTATATCACCCTGGGTCTGCTGGGATTGTACGCATTGTTCCTGCTCTTTCCCATGCTGAACCTGCTGCGGCGTTCGGTGTATGATCCGGACGGCGCCTTCACCCTGGGCTACTTTAGTAAATTTTTCGGGAAGAAATACTACTCCGGGACTCTGATCAACAGCTTGAAGGTCACACTGTGCACCACCGTGACCACCCTGATGCTGGGCGCGCCCCTGGCCTATTTCTTCACCATGTACAAGATCAAGGGAAATGGAGTCCTGCGGATTCTCATTATCCTGTCCTCCATGTCCGCGCCCTTTATCGGTGCATATTCCTGGATTCTTCTCATGGGCAGAAGCGGCGTGGTGACCACATTTCTTAAAAATACCTTCCATATAGAAGGCATCAACATTTACGGGTTCGCGGGGATTCTGGTGGTGCTGACGCTGCAGCTTTATCCCCTGGTGTTCCTGTATGTGTCGGGGGCGCTTAAGAGCATTGACCAGTCCTTAATGGAAGCCTGCCAGAGCCTGGGCTGCAGCGGGATCAAGCGGTTTTTCCAGCTGATCATCCCGCTGGTGATGCCCACCATCCTGGCCAGCAGCCTGCTGGTGTTCATGCGCGCCCTGGCGGATTTCGGCACCCCTATGCTGATCGGCGAAGGTTACCGGACGTTTCCGGTGCTGATTTACAATGAGTTTATGGGGGAGGTCAGCGGGGACGACGGGTTTGCCGCGGCCATCAGCATCATAGCCATTATCATTACGGCCCTGATCTTCATGGCCCAGAAGCACGCCTCCAACAAGCTGGCATTTACCATGAATGCCCTCCACCCCATTGAGCCGAAGGAGTTAAAGGGCGTGCGCGGCGTGCTGGTGCATCTCTACGCCTACGTGGTGGTGGGGCTGTCCATTGTGCCCCAGTGCTATGTGATCTACACCTCCTTCCTGAAAACAGAGGGGCTGGTGTTCAAGGAAGGGTTCTGGCTGGGCAGCTACCGCACCGCGTTTGCCAAGATGGGCAGCACCATTGTCAATACCTTTATGATCGCCGGAAGCGCCCTGGCCATTATCATTCTGATGGCAGTGCTGATTGCGTATCTGGTGGTGCGCCGCCGCAACGCCCTGACCAACACCATGGATCTGATCTCCATGATGCCCTACATCATACCTGGGTCTGTCATTGGTATTGCCATGCTGATCTGCTTCAACCGCCCGCCCCTCATTATCAGCGGCACCTTCCTGATCATGATTGCGGCCCTGGTGATCCGCAGGCTGCCATACACCATCCGGTCCAGCGTGGCCATACTGCAGCAGATCCCCATCACCATTGAGGAGGCCTCTATCAGCCTTGGCACCTCCAAGATGAAGACCTTCTTTGCGATCACCATCCCCATGATGGCCAACGGCATCGTATCCGGCGCCATCTTAAGCTGGGTTACTATGATAACAGAGCTGTCCACCGCCATTATACTGTATACAGGCAAGACGAAAACACTGACTGTATCTGTATACACGGAGGTAATCCGGGGAAATTACGGGGTGGCCGCGGCGTTGTCCACAGTGCTGACAGCGCTGACGGCGCTGTCCATTCTGATTTTTATGAAGATTTCTAAGACGAAAGATATTACAATGTAGAGTCAAAACCCATAAGAAGGATTTCTAACGGCCCATTTAATGAGTAAAGCCTGCAGTCTGTCAAAAACTGCGGGCTTTTTCTATCATATCAACTTTTCAATTTTTGTAATAGTTTCAATCGATTTAATAGCATTTTCAATATGTACTGTCAGCGTTTCCTTCAACATCCCCTCATCTTCCTCCAGAATTGCGTCTACGATTTTCCTGTGTTCCAATACGCCTGCAAAGTTTTTCTCATCCGATTGGCGCCGGAAGATGTAATTGCAGTACATAAACGGGTTGATGTGGTGGTAGATATCCAGCAGCTTCTGGTTGCCGGTACATTTCAGATATAATTCGTGAAACGCATTATCATACTTATATGTAGTAAAAAACAAGTCCGCGCTGTTGCTGGTAAAATAGCGTTCCATGGCAGACTGGTGTTCCTCAATATTCCGCTCAAACTCAGCGCGCAGGATCTTGTTGCATTTTACCGCGCTGATGACCGTGCTGGTATAATACAGATCCATCATCAGGCGGATCTGAAAGATGTCCTTGGCTTCTTCTAAATCCAGGGATTTGATCCTCATGCCGCGTCTGGGAAAATTCTCAATCATTCCCTCCGCAATCATCCGGTTCAGGGCCAGCTTGACCGGCGTCTCGCTGACGCCATAGAATGCCGCCAGTTCCTTCACATGGATTCGCTGGCCGGGCTGCAGCCTGTTCGTGATGATATCATTGCGGATTTTGGTGGTAAGCATATCTACTAATGTCTCTTTTGGTTCATAAGCATTATCTGTAGTTTTATTCATATTCCCTCCATTTTTCTTAGTATATACATAAT
>URUZ01000443.1 GCA_900551225.1 uncultured Clostridium sp. | reverse complement strand
ATTGCCGCCACATTGGAGGGAAGCCCTCCGGCGCCCGTGGTGGCAAGGCTTATCATGCCGGGCCGGGCTTTTGCCGCCTCGAACAGCTCCTCCACGGAGTCGTATTGTGAATCCGCAGCCACAACTAAAACCGCGGTCTGCTGGCCTACCAGGATCACCGGATAGTAATCGTCATAATCCACATTGGAAAGCCCCATGACTTTGTATAGCGGTGGATTCTCCGAATTAAATAAGAGGGAGTACCCGTTGCTGTCCTGCCGTTTCACGAATTCGGTGGCAACACTTCCCGATGCACCGGTTTTATTCTGAATAATAATATTCGTCCCCAATGCCTCTGCCGCATAGACAGCAAGGGAACGGCTCACTGTATCAGTAGGGCCGCCTGCTCCCCATGCCACATATCCGTTGATATTACTGTAGGGATATTCCTCGGTATAGGACCGCACAACTGAATATCCTTCTTTCGCCGCAACTGCTGTGCTGACAATTAACAGAAGGACTACCAACCACTTGCTATATCTTTTCACCTGATCATCTCCTGACAGGGCACCTGCTTGTTATTCGCCCAGCCTCTTCTTACCCTGTACTGCGCCCTCCGAAATGTAGTTTTCAATCTCCTTTTCGTTGTAGCCCAGCTCTTTCATAATCTCAACAGTATCCGCGCCCTGCGCTTTTGTAACCTTAACCTGTGCACTGTAGCTGCCGAATTTAACCGGGTTCATGGGAATGTTGCGTTTCCCGGACGGGCAGTCCAGTTTCGTCATAACATTGTTGGCCCAAACCTGCTCATCCTCGTAGACGTCATTGGGTTCCATACACATCTCACAGGGAACATCATTGTCTTTAAAGATCTTCAGAATATCCTTCAGGTCGAACTTTGCAATCGCCTGGTCCAGGGCTTCCACTACCTCCCGGTTCTTTCCAAGCTCATTTAAATGGCCGCAGTTGCAGTAATCCGGATTGTCAATCAGATCTTCCCTGCCAACCAGAGTCATAACCTTATTGTAATCCCGGTCATACTCAGGGGCGCACATGGCCAGCAGCTTATCATCCCTAGTGCGGTAAACGTTATTGGTGGGGCAGATTACCTCAAAACGGCTCTTGGGATACTGGTTGCCATACTGTGCGGATACCATGCCCGTGCTCAGCATAAAGACGGCCGCATGGTGAAGGCTGACCGTTATCTTGTCGCCCTTGCCGGTGCGGTTTCTGTTAAACAGCGCCGCGCAGATACCTGAAGCCAGGCACAGGGACACCTGGAAATCGCCGAATCCGTTGGTGGGAATCATGGGTGCGCTTCCCTTGTTGACAGTGGTTCCATATACGCCGCCTCTGGCCATGTAGCAGGTCACGTCAAAGCCCGCGCTGTCCTTCTCAGGTCCGGCTTCCCCATATCCAAGGCACTGTGTCCACACTACCTGGGGATATTTTTCCGCCACAGTCTCATAGTCCAGCCCCAGCTTCGCCAGGGATTTGGAACGGATATTGGTAATAAAAACGTCCGCCTCCTGAAGAAGCTTATCCATTACTTCCTGTCCCTTGGGGTGCTTTAGATTGACTGTCATGAACCGCTTATTCATATTGGACATGTCAAATCCCAGGTTTTCCTCATCGGTGTACGGCATGCCGAAAACAGCGCCCTGGGTACGTCCCGGATCACCCTTGCCTGCCTCCACCTTGATCACGTCTGCTCCCCATTCTCCGAGAACACGTGCGCATGTGGGTGCTGCCAGGAACGTTGTAAGGTCCACAACCTTAATGCCTTCTAATGGTTTCATATTCTCTCTTCCTTTCACCCGCCGGCGCCCCCCGGCGTATTTGCGCCGGGAGGCGCCAGTATGCCATTCCCCCGGCATAACCGGGGGAGTGAATTTTGACTATCTATTTATTTGCCGTAGGGAATGCGGCCGCCGCACTTGTCAAGTCCGCGGAATGCAGTTAATCTCTGCACAGTACGCGGGCCTTCTTCAAGCCACATGGCGCGGCAGTCACGGTACAGACGCTCTACCGGGCCGTAATCACTGCCGTCGGGTCTTCTCACGCCGTTGTTGTCCTCAAAGTAGCCGATACCGCCGAATATCTCAAGCATGGCGTCAGATACCTCGCGGACCGTATCAATGGAGAACAGCTTACACATGGCTGCCTTCATATCGATGTTCTTTCCGGCATCGTAATCTTCTGCAAAATCCCAGATCATCAGACGCAGCGCGTTGATCTTTGTACCCATATCGGCAATGGTCTGCTGGATTGCCTGTCTCTTGCAGAGCGGTTTGCCGAAGGTTACACGGTCATGGGTGCGGGCGATTGTCATCTCAAGCATGCGCTGCGCCATACCCAGGTTGGACACGCCGATGTGGGCGCGGGATACCGCCAGGGAGTGCATGGCAATCTCAAGGCCCTGTCCTTCTTTGCCCAGGAGGTATTTCTTGTGGACTCTCATATCCGTAAACTTTAAGTCCGCATGGCCTGCGCCGCGGCAGCCCATCATATGGGACATGGGAATGATCTCAAAGCCTGGTGTGTTAACATCTACGAAGAATGCGGAGAGGGACTCATCCTTGTCGGAGGACGGATCTGTCTTCACAATCAGGTATGTAAAGTCTGAGCAGTCCGTATGGGAGATGAGGGTCTTTTCACCGTTGATTACATAGTAATCGCCATCCTTGATAGCTGTTGTATGAAGGTCTGCACCGGTTCCGCCTGTTCTCTCTGTCAGAGCGAAATTGACGTAGATCGTCTTGTCCTGGAACTTATCCATGTACTGGGCCTTTAATTCATCAGAGCCGAAATCGTCAAGTATTCTCCAGTCCAGGTCAGCGGCATGATGAAGATGCATACGCATTCCGCCCGGTCCGCGGGAGAATTCTTCCTGTACCATCAGGATCTGCTTCTCGGTAAGGCCGTAACCGCCGTACTGCTCAGGCAGTGCAAAACGGTATAAATCGTTCTTGATGGAAAGGTCATAAAACTCCTTTGGAAATGTGTTTGTTACCTCAATCTCCTTCTGCATCTCATCAAAGGGGCCCTCTGCAAGTGCGCGGATCTGCAGTAAGTAATCCTGGAACTGCTGTTCTGTTAACTTCATATTTATATATCCTCCTTTTTATTAATCAACCTTTAAGCAAGTCAACTAAAAGCTTGTTACATTATTAATTATACTTATGCATATTGACAAAGACAATTCGTTTCTCGTTGCAGCATCCGGGTGGATTTATAGCAAAATTCTATAAATCCCCCTGGCTATTTTGGCATTATTTCGAATAATAGAATACCTCATCCCGCATTTCCCGGTCCGCCATCTTCTCCCGGTACAGATATTCCAGATGGGCGAAGGCCTCCCCTGTGGCAAACCATTTCTGGGTCATGGCAAAATGGGAGAAGTCCCCGCCGCCATAGTCCCAATGCATTTTCTCAGCCACCTGGCAGACAGTCAGAGAAGTCTCCCCCTCCCGGAGAATGCGGCATATCTCTTCAAGCCTTCTCTGATGGTGGGAAAGCAGCTCATCTATTCTCATCCTCATATCCAAAACAGGCTGCCGGTGTGCACTGAAGAGGTGATCCACCTCCAGCTCCCTGGCCCTTTTCAGACTGGCGAGATAGGCCCCGATGGCGTCAAAATCCGGCTGCCAGAAGGTAATATTAGGTGAGATTCTCCCCAGGATATGATCCCCGGCAAAAAGCAGCCTCTTATTTTCTTCATAGAGCGCGCTGTGTCCCATGGTATGGCCGGGGAAGTTATAGACCCGGAACACAAATCCGCCCAAATCAATTAAATCACCTTCCTGCACCGTGACAAAGGAGACAGGAGGCTGGCCCCCTGTGCTGCCTGAAGCCGGATGCTCCTCATAAGCCAGCCGGGCCTCCTCATCACTGAAGCCCTCCCATCTTGCCATCTCCAGCAGCCTGCCCTGCAGCCCGCTCTCTCTCATCTGATTAAAATATTCAGCGTCTTTTCTGCTGATATAGGTATTGGCGAAGCAGCCCTCCCCCCGCAGGGTAAGCATGGCGCCGATGTGATCCTCGTGAACGTGGGTAATGTATAAATCCGTGACCTCAGGCCGGCAGTCCAGGCTCTTAAGCGCTGCCTTTATCTTCTCCCTGCCCTCCTCTATGTCATAGCCCACATCTATAACCAGGTTTCTCTTCGTTCCCCTGATGATATAGCAATTCAGCTCCCTTAAGGGACTTCCGGTCAGCGGGATCTCCTCCATAAACACATTGGGAAATACTTCTTTCATGTTTAAAACCTCCAACTTATTTCCTTGCCCAAAATTTGAGAAAAAATTGACAATCTTCTCCTTTTTTCCTATAATAAAAGTAATATTTTTTACAACAATAAAGTACAGGGGGACAAAAAATGAATCTTGTGCATTTACGTTATTTTTGCAAGCTTGCCGAAACGCAGCATTACACGCTTGCCGCTTCAGAACTGTACATCTCACAGCCCGGACTCTCCGGCGCCATCTCTTCCCTGGAGGAGGAACTGGGCATCCGGCTCTTTGAAAAAAAAGGCCGCAATGTGCAGCTTACTGAATATGGCAGGGAATTTTACACCTATGTTGACAAGGCCCTGAATATACTTGACACCAGTATTTCTATTGCCAGGGAACACTCGGGCAAATTAAACGGAAGCATCAACATCGGCGCCATCACCACGGTGCACCATGTGCTCTCCCGTGTAGTCAGCAAGTTCCACGCCCAGCATCCGGAGATACAGTTCAACCTGATCCAGGGACAGACCGAGAACATCCTGCCTGCCGTTGAAAACGCAACTTACGACATCGGTTTCTGCGGATACTATCCCCCACAGGAGAACATGACGGCTATCCCGATCCTGACCCAGCCTGTGGTGGCGCTGGTAAGGAAATCCCCCCCCCCCCCCCCCCC
>URUZ01000442.1 GCA_900551225.1 uncultured Clostridium sp. | reverse complement strand
ACCTGCTCCGTAACCCGTCCCCGAACCTTCCCGCCCGCAGCCACTGACTCTCACGGACGGATGAATCTAGCTCCGCCCGTGCACCCTTCCGCGCCTAGCCCCATCATTCAACATTATTTCTCAAACCATACCACATCCACAAAAAAAGAAAAGAATGCTTTCGGCACATACCCAAAAGCATTCTTTTCTTTGTCAAGGAGCCTTTTTCACAGCCCCTATCTATATTCCCTATCCAAACTCAACAATTACCCTCACGGAAAGAATACAACGCAAAGTGTCGTGGTCACAATACCAAAGATGACACACAGCGGAAATCCGCACTTAAAGTAATCCTTCACCGAATAACCGCCTGCCTCCCACACCAGCAGGTTAGGAGCGGTACCGAATGGTGTTGTCAGCGCGCCGGAGGCAGAAATTGAAACTGCCATTGCACCTGCAAGAGGATTAACACCAGCCGCCTGGCAGAGCATCAGCGCCACCGGAAGCATGAGAACCGTAGCGGAGGAATTCATCAGGAACTGGGTCATAAGCAGCATAAGGAAGGTAATTCCACCAACCAGGACAAATGGCGGCATGTTCTCCAGCAGAGGGCCTACCTGATTCACAATGTATTCCGCCGCGCCGGTGCTGACCAATGCCTTGCTGAGCGGGAAGATACCGCCAACAATAAATACGGTTGAAGTTGGGAACGCCTTCACTGCTTCTTCAATACTGATACAGCCTGTCAGCACAACCAGGATTGCTCCGAATACCCCAGCCACATGCATGGGAATAATGTTGGTTGCCATTGCTACCAGCACTCCCACAAAGATAACTCCTACAATTACCATCTTCTGGGGATTGCTTTCACTCTTCCGATCCTCACCCTGGATCGTAATATCTTTAACAGGAAGAAGCTTTGTGCCGATAAAGCACATGTAAATCATACCAATAATCAGAAGGGGCAGACCGAACTTCGTATATTCAAAGAAGCCGAATTCCCGAAGATTCATGTCCTTAAGGACACCGTTCACAAGGATGTGGGGGGTGGTTCCCACCAGGGTGATTGTACCGCCCAATGAAGCAAAATAAGCCAGCGCCATCAAAAGCTTTGACTTCTCTACCTTTGCCTTTTTGGCCATGGAGCTGACAATCGGCATAAGGCAGGCAGTGGAACCCGTATCATTGAGAAATGCGGATAGTCCGCCGGCCACAATTCCTGTACCAAGGATCAGCCCCTTTTCTGTCTTTCCCAACAAGCCTATAATCTTGCCGCCGATGAATTCCGCAAGTCCGGTCTTAAAGAAAGCCTCTCCGACAACAACCAATCCCATAAAGAAAACAATCGTTGTATTACCGAACTCCATATAGGCACTTCCGGCATCAATCACTCCCAGCGCTGCCAGAACTGCAGGGATCAGGGCGCCAAGGATAACCATATGTACCCTCTGGCTAATCAAAAGAATCATGGTGATAACAAAAATCAGACACGTTATTAATGCTTGACTGGACATAATAATATTTCCCTCCTAATAATTTTACCTCATACTCACTCCAAACTCATTTGCCATTGTCCATAGGCATATATGATATGTCTACATGACAACTATATGTATTGGCAACTTATCAACCTGTAATCATTATACACATCACACTATAAAAAGTAAACAACAAGTTATATTTTTGTGAAATTGTATATTATCCTTCTATATATTTGTCTATTTTGATGAATTGACTGACAAAATTCGAGTCTGTTATTCTATATAGCAACAAAAAAACAGGAGCCTTCTCGGCTCCTGCTGTGTTCAAAACTCCAGCGAGATAAACGGTTTGTTGGTACGTGATTCACCTACGGTGGTTGTGATGGCCAGGACCTTTTCTCCCCTGTAAACATAAGTATCCCATGTGAACATTTCCCTCTTATTATCCATATGCAAAGGTGTTAAATCCATATCCTCCGTATACTGGGTGTTGATGAATATCCTGATGTGGGTGGGTTTTTCATTGAAATATTTGTACACATAATCATGCAGAAAGACCTGTTCAAGGGCCTTGCTGTCAAATGTATGGTTGCTGCATACCGGAAGTGGGATGTAACTGAAATCCAGCTCGTTCTTCTGGTCGTCCACGCAGACACAGCGCACAATCTTATACACATAGGCTTCCTGTTCCAGGTTAAGTTTTGCACATAACACTGGGCCTGCCTGCACAATTCCATGCTCAATCAGCTTATGAGGCTTGTGAACAGACTTTTCAAAGGGGACAATTTTAATTCCGCTGGCGAAGGCCATGGACTGCTGCCTGGTCTCCTTCTCGGCAGACCGGACAAACGTCCCCTTCCCCTGAATCCGCTCCAGAACCCCACTGCCCGCCAGCTCCTTGATCGCTGTATTCACTGTAATACGGCTAATGTCAAACTGTCTGGACAGCTCTGTCTCTGATGGGATTCTGTCACCCACGTCATACACACCTTCCGCAATCTTCTGCAGAATGTAATTTTGTAACTGTACATACTTCGGAACATAGGAGCTGTTGTCTTCATCTATCATTTGCTATTCCTCTTTCGCTATCTGTCCTTAAGTTCAGGCACCTGAAGATGACTAGCACAGCGTTGCATACGGGCCAGACCCATAGAAAGAACAGCAATATCATTCATTCCCGCGGGCGGCCGCAATAAATGCCCTCAGCTCATCATCATACGTATTTATGGCCAGGGAGCAGTCCGGAGCCAGCATAAACGGAATATTCTCCATGCGTTTTAAGGTATTCCGGGTTGCGGCAGCAATCTCTTCTGCCTTGTGCTGTCCAAAAAGCCTTTCATCACAACCGCCCATGGGTGTGATTGATTTGTCCAGCCACTGGGGAGCGCTGTCCAGAGAAGGATTGCCTGTGGCACTCTCCGGCCAGTGCAGAATGTGAATTGGATAATGGGCAAAATACTCCGGATTAACCTCCAGGCCGCAGGCGTGCACCATAATCTTACAGGGCTTCATGGCATCTATCAATTCCAAATCATAAGGTTTTACAAACTCCTCCCACTCTTCCTTAGTCAGATAAGAGGAACGGGACAGGCCCGTTGCGCCATAAAACATTCCATAAAGGCCCTGGTCAATCAGCCTTTTTGAATAGTCTGCCATGGTAGCGGTGATGTTCTTCAGCGTGCGGTGAACCAGATCCGGCTGATCATGCATAAGCGTAACCATCAGATCCTCCCGGCTGGCCGCGCGGTAGCGTCCTATGGGGTTCACGGAACACAGTTTCTGAAGGATGCTTGTAGGGCACATAATCGTCTGAAATACGGGCGCGCCGTTTGCCAGGCCATCCTGTACCGCCTTCACTGCCTGAAGCTGCTCTCCAAGTGAGCCGTGATCTCCGGCCAGAACGGTGATTTTCTCCAAATCCTCCGCACAATTTACCGGTCCTTTTACGCATTTGGGCAGAACTCCATCATAGTTATCATAGTCAAACACTCCGCCCCAGGCCTCCTCATAATAGGACGCCCTTGGCTGCAGCTTAACATAATCCCAATCATACGTTGTGTGCCAATCCAGCATGCTTTCGACAAAAGGTTCAACGCCGCTGTGCTCCTTCTCAAGGAAGTGACGCCACGCTGAAACCGGCGGACGGTCTGCCTGCTCGCCATTTAATACCGCTTCTACACGATCTTTCTTTGTCCACATAATAAACTCTCCTTTAGAATTTTGGTATTTTAGGTTTGATAAGCTGCCAAAATCCAAAAAGAGATCTGTCTCCATGCTATTAACGACATTATAACATGGCCTTCTTTTTCGGGCAATTATAATTTAGCGGTCTAGGCCGCTATATAAACTGTCTGCTTCTTAAATTCATTTTACATCTGATATGTTGACATGTCAACATATATTTTCCTCATCCACACAAAAAGGCGGCCCCAGCCACTTTCGGCTGGAGCCGCCCATATAATCTATAGATCAGATCTTATTCATTTTCTATCTCTTCCAAAGCCTCATCGTCAATCATATCATCCATCTCGGTCTCGTCGATATCCAGCACCTCTTCCGCCACATTATCCTCGGAAATGATGTCCAGATCGTCATCCTCGCCGGTCAGGATCAGATCGTCGTCCTCGGAGAGCATGATCTCATCGGATTCCATCATATCGGTATCCAGCTTCACCTTGCGGTAACGCTTCATGCCGGTACCCGCAGGGATGGGCTTACCGATGATAACATTTTCCTTCAGGCCGATCAGATGGTCGATCTTGCCGTTGATGGCAGCCTCGGTCAGAACCTTGGTGGTCTCCTGGAAGGAAGCCGCTGACAGGAAGGAATCGGTTGCCAGGGAAGCCTTGGTGATACCAAGCATTACCTGCTTGCCTTCAGCCGGCTTCTTGCCCTCGGCGATCAGAGCCTCGTTCATCTCGTTGTAATCCAGAACATCCATGGATACGCCCGGAAGGACATCGCTGTCTCCGCTCTCCTCCAGTTTGATCTTCTTCAGCATCTGGTGAACGATCATCTCGATATGCTTATCGTTGATTTCCACGCCCTGGAGACGGTATACGCGCTGTACTTCCTGGATCATGTAATCCTGTACCGCGCGGACGCCCTTGATCTTCAGGATATCATGGGGGTTGACGCTACCTTCGGTCAGCTCATCGCCGGCCTCCAGCACCTGTCCGTCCGCAACCTTGATTCTGGACCCGTAGGGGATCAGATAGGTTTTGGAATTAACATTACTCTCATCTGTCACAGTGATCTCGCGCTTCTTCTTGGTGTCCTTGATGTTAACCACACCGCCGAACTCGGTGATGATGGCAAGACCCTTGGGCTTACGTGCCTCAAAAAGCTCCTCTACACGGGGAAGACCCTGTGTGATATCGCCGCCGGCAACACCGCCGGTATGGAACGTACGCATGGTCAGCTGTGTACC
>URUZ01000441.1 GCA_900551225.1 uncultured Clostridium sp. | reverse complement strand
GTTTACACATTAAACAATTTTAAAAAGGGGGATTTTTGGGATTTAATTGCGAATGTTATACAAAAATATAATTTTATTAACTTTTATATTGAATATTTTGCGGGATAATACTATAATAAATTCAACATTAAAAATAGTTTAAGGTTTAAACTATAAGGAGGATGAAATGGATAAAATACAATTTTTAAAGGAAAACTGCCCGGACAGGCACAACACCAGCTGCTCCAAGTGGGATATTCTGGAAAGTAAGTACGGAGATCCTGATCTTGTCTCCATGTGGGTGGCTGACATGGACTTCAGGGCGCCCAGGGAAGTGACTGAGGCATTGCGGGAGAAGGTGGACTTTGGTATCTACGGGTATTCCATGACCAAGGACAGCTACTACGATGCATTTATCCGCTGGGAGGAGCAGTGCCACGGATGGAAGGTGGAGAAGGACTGGATTCGTTTTACTCCTGGTGTTGTGACCGGCATTTTCTGGTGTATGCACATGCTGACCAAGCCGGGGGATGCGGCCATTATCAACATGCCCGTTTACTATCCGTTCCACCATGCCATAGAGGATATTGACCGGAAGCTGGTGTACAGTGAGCTGGTGAACAACGGGGGTGTATACTCCATTGACTTTGGGGATTTTGAGCAGAAGATCGTGGATCATCAGGTGAAGGTGTACATATTATGCAGCCCCCACAACCCGGTGGGCCGTGTATGGACGGAGGAGGAGCTGGAGCAGCTGCTGGAGATCTGCGCAAGGCACAACGTGACGGTGATCAGCGATGAGATCCACCACGATCTGATCATCGGCAGCCGTCCCCACATCCCCAGCGCCACGGTGTGCGGCGGTAAATATGCCGATAACATCATCACACTGACAGCCGCCTCCAAAACCTTCAACCTGGCCGGAATGAAGAATTCCTTTGTGGTTATCCCCGGGGAGAAGCTGAGGGCGCAGTTTGACCGGCTGGTACTGAACCTTCATGAGGACACCGGCAACATGCTGGGATATTATGCGGTGGAAGCTGCATACAACCACGGCAGGGAGTGGCTGGACACCGTGATCTCCATTATCCGCGGCAACTATGAGTACGCGGCGGAGCGCCTTGCCAGGGAGCTGCCTGTGGCTGTGCTGTCCCCGCTGGAGGGAACGTATCTGGCCTGGCTGGATCTCAGTGCATATCTGGGGAAATCCGGGGAAGAGGGCATGAAGGATTTTGTGCAGAATAAAGCCCGTCTGGCAGTGGATTACGGCGACTGGTTCGGGGCCGGAGGCAGAGGCTTCATCCGGCTGAACCTGGCCACAACGCCGGAGTGGGTGGAGAAAGCCATAGACGGACTCGCAGAAGCAGCCAAAACATTATAAGCATATTTTACAGGGGGATAGAAATGGGCGAATCAAAAACCTTAACAAGTACAAAAGATCTTGATCGTGTATTAGGTAAAAAGGACTTTTTTGCAATTGCAGTAGGCCAGATCATCGGCGCAGGTATATTTTCCCTTCTTCCGCAGGCCATCGGCCTGACAGGACGTTCCGCCAGCCTTGCATTTGCGGTGGCCGCGGTAATCACGCTGTTAAAGCTGGCTCCCAGGCTGTTTGTGCTGGGTTCCGTGCGCATGAGAGGCGGAAGCTACACCTACATAGCGCTGCTGTCCACGAAAATGCTGGCGGGCGCATACCTTATCATCCACATTTTAAGCAACATTTCCCTGTCCATGTACGCCCTGTCCATAGGGGAGTATTTCGGGCAGGCGGTAACTGGAATCAATATCCGCCTGGTGGCTGTGGTGGTTCTGACCATGGTCGCTGTGATCAACATCATAGGCGTTAAAAATGCATCGAGGGTCCAGCAGATCCTGGTGGTTTGCCTGATGGTGGCTCTGGCGGTGTTCACAGCGTTCGGTATCATCAGGGTGGACTTAGGCGCGTATGTACAGCCGGAAGGCTTCCTCACAGACGGCCCCCTGGGCTTCTGCAGCGCGGCGGCGATCCTGACATTTGCCTGCGGCGGCGCACAGAATATTATTAACTTCTCGGCTGAGGCCAAGGACCCCACCAAAGATATGCCCTTTGTAATCATTGTTTCAACGGTGGTGGTGGCGCTGTTTTATGCGTTTATGGCGGTTGTAGCCACCGGCGTGCTTCCCATTGACGTAGTGAAGGGCCAGCCCCTCTCACTGGTTGCGGCGGAGATCCTGCCCGGACCGCTGTACGTATTCTTCCTGATCGGCGGCGCCATGTTCGCCCTGATGACAACCTTAAACGCGCAGATGGGCTGGTGTACAAAGCCCCTGCTGCAGGGCTGTATAGACGGATGGCTGCCCAGAAAGTTCGGCGCAATCAATACCAAATATAAGACCCCTCGCAACCTGATTTTATTCTTCTATTTAGTTGGGCTGCTGCCTTTGATCTTTGGCTTCAACATGAATACTATCTCCGGCACGGCTGTATTTGCCTCCAATATCATGGATGTGCTGCTGGCGGTATTCGTATTCCGCCTGCCGAAGGTAATTCCCACAGAGTGGAACAAATCCAGGTGGCACACCTCTGACAAGGTGCTGTGGTTCTGGACCATCGCGGGAACCATCGCCAGCATCTTCGGCGCATATATGAGCCTGCGCACCATGACATGGCCCAAGATGGCCGTCAACCTCTGTGTCTGCCTGGCAGCCCTTCTGTTCGGCTACTTCGTGGAGAAGAGCGGAAAGGTGCATATGGAAGTGAGCTACGAGGCTCAGTAGGGACGGAGGACATAATACATTGCTCTATATTGTTACGGCAGTTATGGCCGGGGCGCTGATCGCTTCCCAAAGCAGCTGCAACGGCCTGCTGTTTCCCACTTTGGGCGTGATCGGCGTGGGCTTTGTCAGCCAGGCGCTGAACGCGGTCACCATTTTTCTCTACCAGCTGCTGGTCAAGAGGCAGCTGCCAAGCTTCAGGGGACTGCCGCCCTACGCCACCCTGGGGGGTCTCACAGGCGTATTCGTCATCGGCTTCACCGGTTTCTGTGTCAGCGCGCTGGGCACCGCGGTGACGGTGTGCCTGTCCGTGGCCGGGCAGCTGGTGATGTCGGCGGTGGTGGACCACTACGGACTGCTGGGAGCTGAGAAACTGCCTTTTATGAAGCGGCGGCTGTGGGGGTTCATCATCATTATCCTGGGGGTGTTTATCATTAACTTTGCCGGCAGTCAGGGCGGCGGCCTCCTGGAAGGAGGAAACGGTGGGAGCGGCGGGGGCGGTGCGGCGCTGCTGGCCATGCTGCTTCTGGCCATGACCCTGGGCGGACTGACGGTGATTACCAGAATGTTCAGCTTCTTTGCCTGCCGGTGTATTGGCCTGCTGAACGGCTCCCTGTCCAATGTGGCGGTGGGGGCAGCAGCAGCCCTGGCCCTGTTCTTCGTGCTGTCGGGTTTCCGCCTGGATCTGCCGGCATTTGCCCGGTCCAACGCGGTTGGATATCTGGCCGGGCCCATGGGGGCAGCGGCCTGCCTCATGAACACAGTAGCTTATGAAAAGCTGAAGATTTTCCGCGCCACGATTCTGATTATGGCCGGGCAGATCGCCATGGGCATAGCGGCGGATGTGATGGTATTCCACAGCCTTCCCCCGGGGAAAGTCCTGGGAATCGCGGTTATCTGTGCAGGCATCGCAATCGACAAACGCCTGACCAGGGACAGGTAATAGGGACGGATCAAAGAGCGCCTGCGGCTCTGGTCAAGCAGTGAAAAATATGGTATGATATTCGGTAACACAAACATAAGTATTGGAATAGCCATATTAAGGAGGGTTACATAAAATGAAGATTACACATGTGAGTACCGCATATTTCAGCCCGACCTACAGCACAAAGGCCATTACGGAGCTTGTTTCCGGTGAGATCAGGGAGGCGGGCGGACTGCAGGAAGGGGAAAATGTTGATCTGTCGGTTCAGGATCTGGGGGACAGAACCTGGTCTTTTGGGCCTGAGGATCTGCTGTGCATCGGCGTGCCGTCCTTCGGAGGCCGTGTTCCCGGAGCTGCGGCCGACCGCATCGGCAGACTGCGCGGGGATGAGACGCCTGCGGTGATCCTTACCGCCTACGGCAACCGGGACTATGAGGACACGCTGCTGGAGATGAAGGATCTGCTGATTGAGTGCGGATTCGTGGTGGTTGCGGGAATTGCCGCAGTGGCCCAGCACTCCATTGTCTCTGAGTGCGCAGCAGGACGTCCGGATGACAGGGACAGAGAGAGCCTGAAAGGGTTTGCCCATGAGATATGGGAAAAACTGGACAATCTTGCGGTGCTGGAGAACGGGGAGGCAGAGGTAAAGGGCAATCATCCCTACAAGGAGTTTGGCGGTTCGGCCTTAAAGCCCTCAGCGGACAAGAGCTGCACCGGCTGTATGACCTGTGTGGGGGAATGTCCGGTAGGAGCCATCCCGGAGGATGATCCGGCGGCTACGGACAAGGATGTCTGTATCTGCTGCATGCGCTGCGTGAGGATCTGCCCTGTTCATGCCAGGGATCTGAATGCCATCGGCCGCATGGCCCTGGAACAGAAATTGAAGAAGCTTTGTAAAGATCCAAAGGAAAATGAGTTATTTATCTAGTACAACACTGTAATAAACAGCAGCTTTCCAGATTGCATAATTTGGGAAGCTGTTTTTTGTCTATTTTTTTGGGCTGATTTTGTGAACCACTTAAAATAACACAATTTTTGGCTTTTTTGCACTTTTCTAAATGTACGTAATAGACAAAAAATTAGAATGATTATATATCAATTTGGCAATAGACAACAAATCATTTGTCGTATATAATTATGAATAACTTCTTAAAAACGAAGATCTTTTTTAAAACGAAGTTTGGGACGGAAATAATTTAAAAGGCAAAAATCGCATTGGCCGTGAAAAAAGGCAGA
>URUZ01000440.1 GCA_900551225.1 uncultured Clostridium sp. | reverse complement strand
GATTATACAAGTTATGCGTCCTATAACATACTGGTTTGTGTGTTGATGCAAAGAATTTAAATCTACGTCCCCACATTCGATTCGGCATAAAAAAATTCCCAGCCATTGATAGCTGAGAATTTTTTATATTCCTTACAACAGGCTGTATTATGCCTCGCCCAGCCGCTTCTCCACCAGCCTGCACCATACCGGCACGCCGTACTCCAGCGCCTTGGTGTCGATCACCACGTTGGGGTTGTGGAAGCCCGGAACAGCGTCGGCGCCCAGCCCCAGATAGGTTGCCTTGCAGTGAAGCTTCTGTGCATAGTAGTGGAAATCCTCACCGCCGGAATTCTTGAAGATTCCGATGGAGCCGTCCTCTCCCAGCACATCCTTGATGGTCTCCTCCGCCAGGGCGATCATACCATCGTCAAACTCAGCTGCCGGAACACCGTCCTTGGAGCGGAGAATGGCCTCTGCGCCCACCGCTGCCGCCGCGCTCTGGACCGCAATCTGGGCTTTCTCTTTGATGCGCTCAATCTCCTCGTTGCTCTCTGACCGGATATCCATAGCCAGAAATGCCTCATCAGGAATGTTATTGTACGTCTCCCCCGGCACAGTGATATTAGTCACCTTAATGGAGCTGGGGATGGCGGGGTTCACGCGGATGGCGTTAATGGCCTGGACAGCCAGGGCCGCTGCGTCCACCACGTTGACACCCAGATGGGGCTTGGAACCGTGGCAGGTCACGCCCTTTAAGGTGTACTCCATGATACAGCTGGCACAGTGGTACATGGCCGGAATGGCCTTGCCCAGACGGCAGTCCTGTTTGGGACGCAGATGCATGCCCACGATCTCCTCCACATCATCCAGCAGGCCGGAATCGATCATGCGCAGCGCACCGTAGAGACGCTCCTCAGCCGGCTGGAATACGATTTTCAATTTACCTTTTTTCACCAGATCCCGGTCCTTGATCTCTCTGGCTGCGGCCAGCAGCATGGAGGTGTGTCCGTCATGGCCGCAGGCATGGATCATGGTCTTTTTGCCGTCGATGATGAATTCCAGCGCATCCATGTCCGCGCGGATAGCCAGAACCGGGCCTTCCTTATGGGAATCAATGGTCACAATGATGCCTGTTCCGGCAATCCCTGACTGGATGTCCTCGAATCCCATCTTCTGTAGCTCACCCAGCACAAATGCCGAGGTCTTGAACTCCTCAAAGCCCTTCTCAGGGATGGTGTGCAGATAGTCATACAATTCATGTACATATGTAACATAATCTTTTCTTGATTCCATTTCCATTTCCTCCCAGTTTTTACAATGGTTACACGATAAAGTAGTTCATGATCAGCATGGCCACACAGCCGTTAAATATGATCACGCCGAACATCAGCGGATAATATTTGGTCTTCAGCTCTGCGGTTCCCAGAAGGCGTCCCATGAACTGAACCGGCGCGCCTGCCAGCAGCAGACAGGGAAGCAGGATTGCCACCTGCCGCTCTGTCAGCTGGCCGGAGGTGAAAAGTCCTGCGATCACGCCTGCGGCGCCTCCCATTGACATAAAGATAGTCATAATTGCGGTTGCCGCAGCTCCCGGCAGACCGAAGATGCTCATGATCGGCGCGAACACAATGCCGATTACCTCGGTCAGTCCGGTAAGATTTAAGATTGAAGTCAGTGTAAAACCAAATATGGTATTAGGGATCATAGATGAAAAACCGATGTTCAGGCCGTTGCGGGCGCCTCCCACAAACGCATCGATTATATTTCCTTTTTTTGCCTTAGCCTGCTCTGCCATTTTATTCTTCCTCCTTGTCAAACTTGTTCAGATAGAATCTCACCAGGTTGGCTCCTACGAATTTCATAACCAGAATCAGGGCCAACGGCTTGAAGATCGGAACATCCCCAATAAATGGGAACAGCGCCGCTCCGGAAGCGAAGAAGTTGGTGATTGCAGATGCTCCTGAGAACTGGAATGCACAGAAGATGGCCTTCTGCTTCTCTGTAATCAGCTTATCATCGCAAAGTCCCTTTGTCATGGATGCCGCGGCATCAGTTGACTGGAGGCTGGCGATCAGGGTCAGGCCGCAGGCGCCGGGAAGGCCCATCAGCGGCTTTAACAGGGGACTTAACAGCTTCTGGGCAGCCTTCATGCCGTCCAGGTGGTCAATTACCTTAACAGCTCCCAAGGCCAGCATAATGGCCGGAACCAGGGACAGGGCATACAGCCAGCCGTCTTTGGGGCCTAAACCTCCGTCACCGCGGAAGCTGCTGGCCAGTTTTCCCGCGCCCTCGGTCAGAGTTCCCAACTTACCGAAGCTGCCCAGCACATTGTTAAAATCCAATACCTTCAGGGGACCTGGGGCATCCTTCATCAATCCTGAGAAAAACAGGATTCCAAGGAGCAGCACCAGATATCCGTACCACTTAACATGAAGTTCCTCTTTTTTTACTTCTTTTTGTTCCATACCCACCTTTGTATGATGAATCATCATACACTCCTTTCTTTCATATTACACAATCATTATAACAAGCAAGAATCGTGCCAACTTTTTGGTTTATACAAAATCTGTGGTTTTATTAGCTTTTATTGGCTTTTTCTCTCATATTCCCTGAGGCCCGATTCATTTTTAATAGGTTTTTTCAGGAAATATCCTATTAAAGCCTATTTTTTTGACTTGCCATTGAATTTCGCCTGACTTTCTCTTATAATGTCAGGTAGGATTTATTTACTAAGGAAAGCAGGGAAATCGATGAAAAAGAAACAAAAGCTGATACTGATTACCTTTGACCAGGCCAATGGGCAGCATTATTGCCAGGAACTGCTGGATTTCTTCGGCAGCACCCTGGAGGTGGATGTGCAGTCCATATCCGATGGCCTTGGATTCAATCTGACGGGCGATGCTGTGCTCACCCTCTCCCCCATCTCAAATGCCTCCCTGGCCGCACATTTAAAGGAGGATGTGGAGGTTATTCATGGCTCCAAGGTGATCTCCAAGGCCGCCTACCAACAGCTGACCAACATGCCTGCCGGAACCAAGGCGCTTCTTATGACTACCAACAAGACCTCCTCCTTTGAGATGGCCACCTATCTCTATCAGATTGGCATCAACCACATTGATTTTATGCCCTCCTTCCCGGACTGCACCGAGGTATACGACCTGGACACAGCGGTTACCCCCGGGCAGATCCGTTTTATTCCCTCCTACATCAAGAACGTGGTGGATCTTGGCTGGCGGCGCATCTCCCTGGACACCTATATGTCTCTGATGGTGGTGCTGAAGCTGAAAAATGAAGCCTACATAGAGAAGCTTTACCATCTCTCAAAGGACATTTTAAGCCATGATTTCCTCAATACGCCGCTGGACAACGTATCCCGGCTGAAGGACATGCTGTCCATGATGATCGATGAGATTGACGACGGCATCCTGTTTCTGTCCACCAACAAAAGGCCGGTTTTTGAAAACAAGGCGTTTCACAGCCTGCTGAACCTGGACCCGGGGCTCAGGCACTCCCCCTCCCTGATGAAGTATCTGCCTGCCGAGCTGACACAGCAGATCCTGATCCCCTCCTCCTTCGACAACCGCATTGTGCGCATCAGCTCCACGGGGCAGGTGTTCACCCTCTCCAAACGGGATTTCTATTACTATAAGAACCGCAGCGGCTATCTGGTAATCTTAAAAGATGTGCGCAAGATTGAGAAGCTGGAGCAGGAGATCCGTCTGGATTCCGTGAAGAAAAACTATGCGGCCAAGTATACATTTGCCAGCATCCTGGGCACCAGCCGGGCTATCACCGACTGTATCCGCAGGGCCGGGCGCATGGCGGACACAGACTATCCTGTGCTGATCACCGGGGAGACCGGTACCGGCAAGGAGCTGTTTGCCCAGTCCATCCACAATGGTTCCCTGCGGTGCCAGAAGCCCTTTGTGGCCATCAACTGCGCCTCCCTGTCGGGCGAGCTGCTGGAGAGCGAGCTGTTCGGCTATGAGGACGGTTCCTTCACAGGCGCTAAAAAGGGCGGAAAAAAGGGGCTGTTTGAGTTCGCCCACACGGGCACCATCTTCCTGGACGAGATCGGAGACATGCCCTTTGACCTGCAGGCCCGCCTGCTGCGCGTGCTGCAGGAAAAGGAGATCCGCCGGGTGGGAAGCACGGTCACCATCCCAGTGGATGTGCGGATCATCGCCGCCACTAACAAGAACCTGGAACAGATGATGAACGAGAACCGGTTCCGGATGGACCTGTTCTACCGGATCAGCATGTTCTCCCTCCACCTGCCCCCTTTAAGGGAGCGGCCTGAGGACATCCGCATCCTGGCGGAATCCTTTCTCCAGGATGCCCCGGAGCAGCACCGCCTGGACCGTGAACTGCTGAAGGCCCTGGCCGCCCACGCCTGGAAGGGCAATATCAGGGAGCTGAAGAACTGCATCGAGTACATGGCCTACATGGGTGAGGAGACCCTGGGCATAGATGACCTGCCGCCCGGCTACACAGCCTACTCCCACTCTCCCCATTTTGATGCAGCCCCCGTGCCGCCAGTGATGAAGGAGATCACCCTGTACAACAGAAAACTGTGCTTCTCCATCCTAAAGGTCCTGTACGAGCGCCCCATGGGCCGCACCAGGCTGCTGAAGGCACTGGGCGCCGGCTTTACCGAGTACGAGGTGCGGACCATGCTGGAGTACCTCACCGGCGAGGGCTATCTGCTGCCCCACAAGGGCCGGGCAGGCACCGTGCTGAGCCAGAAGGGAATGGCGTTTGTGGAGCAGCACTTTGTGTCATATCCGCTGGAACGCGCCTGAGGGGATGAATGCGGGGTGGATGGGGGACACGGACGTTGGCTGGTGTATTGGCCGCGAAAAGAAGAAGGTTGGGGTGGGGAGGACAGCGGAGGGGCCGGCTCCTGGTTACGGAG
>URUZ01000439.1 GCA_900551225.1 uncultured Clostridium sp. | reverse complement strand
GTCTTGAATTGCTTTTTTTGATTGAATCAGGATTCCCGCCGTGTTATGATTGCCCCAGAATTGGTATGAAATATAAATAAACTTATTCAAACATTCATTTTCATCAAAGGAGGATGTATTATGCAGAAAGCCGATATTATTTTACGTTCCAACGCTGTGTTTTCAGGCCTTTCTTCCGCTCCGGAAGCAGGCTTTGTCGCAGTGTCAGGGAATACGATCCTGGATGCCGGCCCCTCAGACGGGACTTGCTACATAGGCCCCGATACCCAGATCCTGGATCTTGGGGACCGTCTCATCTGCCCCGGCTTCACAGACGTTCACTGTTTCTTCACCGGATATCTGCTGACCATCGCAGGCACAGACCTGACCGCCTGCACCAGCGCAGAGCAGGTCATAGAAGCAGCCGGCGCTTACCGGCAGACCCTGGCCCCAGGTGCAACTGTCCTGGCCAGAGGCGTCCGCCCGGGATTGGAGGAGCTGACCAGAGAGCGCCTGGACAGGGAGTTTGGCGATGTGCCCGTGATCCTCTTTATGGAGGGCGGGGAAAGCTGCTATATGAACAGCGCAGCTTACAGGGAATACCAGTTTACGCCCGATACCTGCTGGTCCGAGAGCTACTGGCGGTTGCTGCGCTATATTTTGGGACAGAAGGATTTCTCAGTGCCGGAATTCAAGAAGTATCTGTCTATGATGAATGCAAGAGGAATCACCTCTGTGAAGGAGATGGGATTTGACGATTTCTATGGATTTACAGATGAGCTGAAGAAATTGGAGGAGGAGCAGGCTCTGACAGCCAGAGTGCATTTCATGAGCCAGCCCGTGGGCGCGCCCATGAATCTGGAATACGGAAGAAAGATGCGGGACGCCTTCACAGGCAGCTTCGTCCGGTTCTCCGGCTACAACCAGATGACGGACGGTTCCATCAGCCAGCTGGAAGGCGAGATGAAGGCGCCCTACCTCTGCGCAGACACCTGCTGTGCCAAGGACATTGACTGGGAAGGCCTGAAGGCGGACGCTCTGGCAGCCGACAGGGAGGATTTCCGTTTTTCCCTTCACGCCCAGGGCGACGGAGCCATCGGCAAGACCGTCGATATATTTGCGCAGTGCCGGAAAGGGCCTGACGGTAAGCTGAAGAACCGGCAGGCCATCACAGACCTGGAATGCTCAGACCCCGCAGATCTGGAACGCATGGGCGCGCTGGGCATCGTTGCAGAGATATATCCCCAGATCATGTCCATCGCCGACCGCCGGGGTAAACTGGCTATGATCCGGGAAAAGATCGGCATGGACCGGGGCGCAAACTACTGGAACCGCAGGAAAATGGCGGACAGCGGCGTGGTGATCTCCTGCGGCACGGACCTTCCCCTGCTCTATGACAATATCCCCGAATCCATCTACCACGGGGTAGGCGCACTGTTCCCTGAAGGCGGACAGCCCTTCAACAAGGAGAATACCCTGACCGTGGCTGAGCTTTTAAAGGCCTGGACCTGGGGCGGCCAGTATAATCTGGGCTGCGAGGCCCGTTCAGGCACCCTGGAGGCCGGCAAAATGGCGGACATTGCAGTGCTGGATGAAAATGTGTTCCGGACGCCAATGGACCGGGTGCGGGATGCTGCGGTATGCCTGACCATGGTGGATGGCGTCATCGTCCACCGGACAGTCTGAGAAAAATAAGCAGGAGGCAGTTATTTTGGAACCATATTACGCCGGGTGGCTTTCGCTGGTGCCGCCCGTATTGGCAATCACTTTAGCGCTTATAACAAAAGAGGTGGTATTTTCCCTGCTGGTGGGCATCCTGTCGGGCACCTTTATCTATTCCATGGGCATGGGGATCAACCCGGCCGCAGGCACAGTCGGCACTGCATTTGACCTGATGGTGGGCAGCGCGGACCTGTATATCATATTCTTCGTCTGCATGCTGGGAGCCCTGGTGTTCGTCATCTCCATGGCCGGCGGCTCCAAGGCCTACGGCAAATGGGCATCCACCAAGATCAGGTCCAGGAAACTGGCCCTGTCCGCCACTGCCCTGCTGGGCGTGGTCATTTTCATAGACGATTATTTCAACTGCCTGACAGTCGGCACAGTGATGAAGCCCCTCACCGACAAGTACAAGGTATCCCGGGCCAAGCTGGCCTATATCATCGATTGCACGGCGGCTCCGGTGTGCATCGTGGCCCCCATTTCATCCTGGGCTGCGGCTGTGGGAAGCAACCTGGAAGCCACCGGCTATTACACCAACGGTTTTGAGGTATTTTTATCCACCATCCCCCTGAACCTTTATGCGATCCTATCCCTGATCATGATATTCATCATCATATTGAGCGGAAAGGACTACGGGCCCATGACGGATGCCGAGTCCATGGCAGAGAGCGGGTATCTGGGGGCAGTGAAGCAGGACAATGAGATGTTAACCGATTCCTCGGACCGGGGAACTGTGGCAGATATGCTGCTGCCCATTGTGATGCTGATCTTCTTCTCCATCTTGTCCATGCTGTACACCGGGGGCTTCTTCGCCCCAGGCCCCTCCTATATGGATCTGGGGGCCGCCTTCGGCAGCTGCGAGACCTCCAAATCCCTGGTTTGGGGAGGGCTTGGCGCCCTGGCCGTGGCCATGGCAATGTTTGTACCCAGGAAGCTGATGACCTTCCGCCAGTTTATGAACGGCGTCACCGAGGGCATCAAAACCATGATCCCCGCATGCTGTATCCTGTTTTTGGCCTGGACCATCGGCGCGGTGTGCCGCGACATTCTCCAGACCCCGGAGTTCGTCAGCGACACCCTGGCCCACGCCAACATTCCCATGTTCCTGCTGCCTGCCATTGTGTTTGTGATTGCTGCATTTTTAAGCTTCTCCACAGGCACTGCCTGGGGAACCTTCAGCATTCTGATCCCCATCATTGCGCCTGTGGCCCACGCCCTGGCGCCGGAGCTTTTGACCGTCTCCCTGTCCGCCACCCTGGCGGGAAGCGTGTTCGGCGACAACTGCTCCCCCATATCCGACACCACAATCCTGTCCAGCGCGGGCACGGACTGCAACCATATTGACCACGTAACCACCCAGCTGCCCTACGCCCTGACCGTGGCGGGCTGCTGCTTCGTGGGCTATATTACGGCCGGTCTCACCGGCTCCAACGTATTTCTGACCCTGGCAGTGTCCATCGCCTGCCTTGCCGCCGCATTTTTCACCCTGTATAAGATTGATTCAAAACGCAAGTCCCGGAGATCACAAAAATAAAGTTCGGAGGTAATTATGAGCAGTAAAAAATATTTTATGGGCATTGACACTGGTACGAATTCCAGCAAAGGCGTGCTCATCGACCAGGAATGCAATATCATTGCCACCAGTACCACAGAACACGCCATGACCAATCCCAGGCCGGGCCACTATGAGCACGACGCCGACAAGGACTGGTGGGGCGACTTCTGCGCCATCAGCCGCCGGCTGATTGAGGACAGCCAGGTGGACCCAAAGGATATTCTGGCTGTGGGGGCCAGCGCCCTGGGCGCTGACTGCCTGCCCGTGGACCAGGAGTGCCGTCCGCTGCGAAAAGCCATACTCTACGGCATCGACTCCCGGGCCACCAGGGAAATGGCTGATCTCACAGCGTTATACGGAGAAGAACAGATCAAGAAATGGTACGGAAGGCCGCTGTGCTCCTCTGATGTGATGCCAAAGATTCTCTGGATCAAGAACAATGAACCCCAGGTCTATCAGCAGGCCCACAAATTCATCACCGCCTCCACCTTCATCACTGCCAAGCTGACGGGCGAGTATGTGGTGGACCGTTTTCTGGGGCTGGCCAGCTTTAATCCCCTGTACAACAGCGACGGCACGCCGAACCCCCAGCTGTGCAGTCCCATCTGCCGCCCGGACCAGCTGGCCCGCATCCAGGAGGCCAACGAGATTGCAGGCAGCGTCACTGCCGCGGCTGCGGCCGAGACAGGACTGGCGGTGGGAACACCCGTGATCACCGGAACCGATGATTCCGGGGCCGAGGCCATCAGCATCGGTGTAGTGGCCCCGGGCAAAATGATGATTCAGTTCGGCTCCTCAATCTATATGATACTGGGCACAAAGGAGCTGGTGGACGACGACCGTCTCTGGAGGGAGGAGTTCATCGTTCCGGGGCTATGCGACATCTCCGCAGGCACCAACGCGGCGGGATCACTGACAAAGTGGTACCGGGACACATTGTTCCCGGATGCTCTCAGCCTGGAGAAGGCTGGCGGCCCCGACGCCTATCAGACCATGATGGAGGGCGTGGACCAGATCGAACCCGGAAGCGGCGGCCTGGTCACTCTGCCCTATTTTGCGGGGGAGCGCACACCCATCAATGACCCGCTGGCCAGAGGCTGCCTGCTGGGACTGACCCTGGCCCACACCAGGGCACACATGTACCGCAGTGCGCTGGAATCAGTGGCTTACTCCGTAAATCAGCAGATCCGCCTGATGGAGGCCCACGATAATGTGGATATTGACCAGATTTTCGCTGTGGGCGGAGGGGTACAGAATCCGCTGTGGATGCAGATTGTGGCGGATGTGACGGGCAAGGAGATCAACACTCCGCTGGTCACAATCGGCGCCAGCTTTGGGGATGCCATGATGGCGGCCACTGCTGTGAAGTTTCCGGGATTTGAGGATTTTGCGGCATTGACTAAGTTTATTAAGCCGGGAAAGACGTTTTATCCGGATGAGAAGAACCATGAGGCTTACAAGAAATACCAGGATGTGTATGACCGGCTTTATCCGGCTGCGGCGGAGTTGATGCACGCGTTGGAATAGGGGCGCGGATGGGGACGCGGACGTTGGCTGGTGTGTTGGCCGGGAAAAGAAGGAGGTTGGGGCTGGGAGGACAGCGGAGGAGCCGGCTCCTGGTTACGGAGAGCGTGTCTCTAAGGC
>URUZ01000438.1 GCA_900551225.1 uncultured Clostridium sp. | reverse complement strand
ATACCACCATATTATTGTACATTAAATTTCTTTAATTTACCAGTATTTTTTTGGTTTTATGTGAAATTTAACATATTGTTAAGGAATGTTTTCTTAATTGGACGGATTTGGACCTCATCCTCCTCCACGCAGGCGATCATTGGGCCTCTACCAAGCCGTTTGTTCTTCTCGTTAAAACGGCTGGTGGCCCCGGATATGCGCACTTGGGTGGGAGCCATCTCCAGGGCTACCACCACTGCCTCGCTGTTGCCGGCCATACCTGCGGCGGCCGTGCCCTTTAATTCCCCCAGCACAATGATATTGCCCTTGGCAATGATTCTGGCTCCGTGTTCCACATCGCCGATCACCACAATGCTGGCCTCCGACTCCAGGCTGTCGCCCTTGGTCAGGTTGCCCCTGTAGAACTGCCCTGTCTGGGAGTTCAGCTCCATCAGCTTATCGTTCAGTGCTTTTTCACAGCGTTCGATGCGCTTGGCATCCGTATCCAGGAGACAGAGCACCTCGATCTGTGAATTTCTCGTAATCGTATCAACAATCTGGAATTCCTCCTCAGAGCTGAGGTCCCGGCCTTCCAGCGTCAGCGTCATCTGGGCTGATCCCCAGAATCTGGAACTTTCCCGGAACTTCTTGCCAATGGAGGCCAGGAGTTCATCAAAAGGCAGCTCAGCGTCCAGAATGACAGTCATTCCGGCTTTACTGCTCTTAATAACCACCGCGTTGTGCATACAATCACCTCTCCTCCCCTCCGGTATAGGCCGGAGGGACATTTAAAGTTTTCTTTTAGTCATTAATTGTTACATTGGACACACCCAGGGCTCCGGAGTTCATGATCTGCTCCAGGGTGGTCTTATTGTAGTAATACTCATACACTTTTTTGCCCAGGATTGCGGCGTTGGTTCCGGCGTAGCCGTAAGGAATATTCACGGTCACACCGATCTCCGGGTTCTCATAAGGGGCAAAGGAGATAAAGAAACCGTGGTTTGCACGGCTCTGGTCCTCCTGGGCCGTACCGGTCTTGCCGGCCACCGCTACCGGGAGATCCGCGAAGATCTTTTTAGCGGAGCTGTCCGTGATCACGCGGCGCATACCGCTCTGAACTGCATCCCAGGTGCTGTCGGCTATGCCAACGAAGGCCTCTTCCCCTTCTGTCCCGTCTTCAGCCGTGCCATCAGGACCATTTCCCGCTGCTGTCCTGCTTATCTGCGAATGAATCTCAGGTGTAAAGTCCTTAATCAGATTGCCGTCGGAATCTGTCATCTTGTCCAGCAGGCTGAGTTCAAACACCGTCCCCCGGTTGGCGATGGCCGCTACGTAGCGGGACAACTGCACATTGGTGTACTGGTGAGTACCCTGTCCCATGGCGGATCGCTCTGGGTCCGTGTCTGATAGCTGTGGGTCGTTCTCCGATATCTCCACGCCCGAGGTGTGGTCCAGTCCAAACATGCTGGCATATCTCCGTATCGTCTGAAGGCCCTGTTCTGCCGAGTAGGTGCCGTCCTCCTTGTAACACATCCGGTGGGCCAGCTCTGCGAAGAAGTAGTTACAGGAGTTCTGGATTCCCTCCTCTATGGTCTGGGCATTGTGCCGGCCCGGCCAGATCCAGCACTTGATGGGCTGGGCGACTTCTTCGTAGATTCCTGTACACTCAATAGTATCCGTAAGCCCCAGCACGCCTGTCTCCAGCGCCGCCACGGCAGTGATGGGCTTAAAGGTGGAACCGGGGGCCTTTCTGGCCTGGGTGGCATTGTTGTACAGCGGTTTAGACAGGTCGTCATTGAGCTGGGCAAAATAGGTTGCATCCACATAACCGGACATCCGGTTGTTGTCATAGCTGGGATAGGTAACCAATGCCTTCACCTCACCGGTGCGCACATCCGTGACCACCACGCCTGCTGTACAGGGGTCCAGGGCCAGCTGGGCCGGCGTAATATCCAGGCTGGATATCTTGCTGCGCAGGAACTGGTATGCATAGTCCTCCCCTCCGATGGTGAGGCTGGCAATCTCCTCCGGATCATCATCCAGCACGCCCTGGGCGTAGAGGGCCAGACACAGCTGGCGTCCGGTGATTGTCTGGTTGTTCACAAGATAGCGGAACATGCGCTTCGTAAACTTGTTGTCATTTTCCAGTGTCTCAATGATGTGGTCTACCAGCTGGGCGAATATGTCGTCAGCATCGGAGTATTTACTGCCCACCTGCAGCTTGGTGGTGTCCACCCAGTTGTCCGATATACCGCTGTAGATGTATTCCCGGAGGCTGATGGTTCCGGCAGCCCATGCCTGGTAACTGTCGCTGTTCTTGTTGATTTTGTCCCTCTGTACGATTTCTGCCGTGCGGTCCAGATATGTGTAAATATAATTCATGTAGGTCCTCATGTCCTCAGGAAGGTCGGACATGGGCTGGGGATGGGCGCTCATCAGCTGGTTGCGGATATTATCCAGAATCTGATTCTTGGAGGACTGGTAGATGCCATATATCTCCTTCTCTATGGGAGAAGCATCCTCCTCCGCCATCTTGGGCAGGGATAGTACATTGTTGTTGATCAGCTGGTAGTATGCATCTTTCACCGGAATCTTCCGCTTGGAGGCATCCACCTTTATATTGGGGTCCAGATCCTCCTCGGTAAGCTGGGCCAGCAGAATACCGGCCAGCTGGCGCTCAATCAGGTTGTAAATACCAATGGTCAGATCTCTGTCAATGGTCAGGTAGATGTCATTGCCTGCCTGGGGGTCCTTCTGATCGATGATCTCCCTGGGGCGGCCCATATTATCCACATACATCCTGGAAAAGCCCTTCTCGCCCTGCAGCTCCAGCTCCATGGACTTCTCGATGCCTGTCCGGCCCACCACGTCGTTCAGATCGTATTTGTCGTCTGCATCCTCAGGCAGGCCCTCGGCCTCCTCGGACTGGCGCCACTGCTCGTTGAGCTCAGTCAGCTGGTCCTCCTGAACCTTGCCCGTATAACCGATGATCGGCGCAAAATAAATACTGCTCTCATACTTGCGGACAGAGGACTGGGCAACATCCACGCCCTTTAAACTGCCCACATTCTCGTTGATCTCCGCCATAGTCTCTCTGCTGATGTTGGAAGCCACGGTGGTTGTCTCATATTTCTGGTACTCTGTCAGCTTCATGGTGAATATAATATTGATAATATCCAGAGCTGTTTTGTCCGGCAGCACAAGGGCGTTGCCCTTCTCGTCCTTCATCTGATCCAGGCTGTAGTCCCGTTTCTTCTTTTCAAAGGCTTCCCTGGGTGTGATATTGGTCGGGTAGAGCCCCTTGGGATCGTCCAACTGGTCCATGGAGGACTTGCCGTAAAAGTTCAAAAGGAAACGGTTCTTGGCCGAGTCCGACGCACAGGTAAATATCATATCGCCGTCCTGGTCAATGGCCACCTCAAACTTGCCCTCCACCGTCTCACCGCGCCGCTCCAGGATCTTCACCAGGCGGTACATCATGGCGTTGCGGTCAACGACCTTGGGATAGGCGCCGATATCCTGTATAGTTACGGAATATGCCAGCTCATTGTAAGCCAGCACGTTGCCGTTGCAGTCGTAAATGTTGCCTCTGGTTCCGGGCGTTGTCACATTGCGCTCTGTTTTCTGCATATAGCTGTTGAGATAGTCCTCGCCGTTTAAGATCTGCATGTGGAAGAGCTTAATCACAAGGCCGCAGAACATCAGCGTAAATATAATGGAAAGGGCAAACAGCCGGGAAGAAAACAGGCGTTTGAAAAATTCCTGGATAATTTCTTTCAATTCACTAAACAATCGTTGAGTCTCTCCTTTTTCCCATATCCACCAGGCGTCTGCTGGCGGATAAGAACAGCCGGTATACCAGCAATGTGGTAATCACTGTAAAAATGATCTCCGGAAGTATGATATTCCGGAAATAGTACGGCAGGTCCAGCCGCCCGCGGATCAGGAACCGCAGCACATACACATACATGCTGTAGCCCAGTTCATTGAACACGCTGAGAATCAGCGGCAGGGTAATGTAGTCTTCATAGTAGTATTTGGTAAATATCCCGTTGATGTAGCCGATATATACATATACAAGGGAATAGAAGCCAAAGGGGCCGCTGTAGAATAAGTCCAGCAGCAGGCCGGAGAGCATGCCGTAAAACATGCCCGCATTTTTCCCATGGATGAAACCAAAGGAAAACGTCAGTATCAGCAGCAGGTTGGGCGTGGCCGCCAGAAATGGAAGCAGCGGGAACACACAGTTCTGGATCGTAAATGCCAGCAGGATCAAAAGTACATTCAGCAGGACCTGTTTGATTTTAACGTTGGTGTGTATATTCATCTACTGCTGCTCAGCCTCCCCCATCTCCTTCACTTCCGTGATAATCAGCACTTCCTGCAGGTTGTCAAAGTCTACAACCGGGATCAGGTAGCCTGACTGTGTCAGATGTTCGGAATCCATGGTCACATCCGCAGCATATCCGACCAGAATGCCGGGCAGGAACTTGGTGCTGATGTTGGAGGTGACAATCTGGTCCCCATCCTTCACTTCCCCTTCCTTGGAAAAGTCGGTGAGCCTTAAACGCCCGTTCTCGTACTGGGTCAGATCGCCGGCAATGATACAGTCGTAGGAGGAGTCCAAAGGCATGGCGCTGACACGGCTGGAGTCATCGATAATGGAGCGGACCGTGGCATAGTTGGCGCCCACATCTGTCACAATTCCCACCAGGCCGCCGTCAGCCACCACGTTCATGTCTGTGCGCACGCCGTCGGCCGATCCCTTGTTGATGCGGAATACCTGGAACCATTTCTCCGAATCCCTGGCGATTACACGGGCGCCGATTTTGTTGTACTGCATGTAGTCCTGGTCCAGCTCATACAGGCTGCGCAGGCGCTCCAATTCCGCGCTCTCGGCCTGCAGGCGGTTGTTGTCCTCGGT
>URUZ01000437.1 GCA_900551225.1 uncultured Clostridium sp. | reverse complement strand
CCGTAGCGCCCACTACGCCGTCACTTCGCAGACGTACACCTGACGCAGATATCAGGCACTATATATCGACGTCTTTACGACGGGAGGCACTAGCAGGCTGTAAACCGCCAGGGCCGCCTCAAAAATAGGCTGCTCAGTGGACAGCACAGTAATCTCCTGCTCCCTGGCCTTCCCGGCCGCCGCCTGATCCAGCGCAGCGCCCTCTGCCAGGATCACACATGCCGTATCCGTCAGCGCCGCCACTGCCAGCGTATTAATATTGCCCATCACCGTCACCCAGGCGCAGCCCTCGCTGGCTCTGCTCATGGCGATGCTTAACAGGTCGCAGCAGAAAGGCTTTGTGATCTGACGGTCCAGATCACCGCCCTCATTCACCGTCTGAAACAGTCCCTTGTCAATCAGCTCCCGTACCGTCATCGTCCTCATCCTCTTTCTTGTCCAACACGGACATTTCATCTGATATTCTCTGAAGGTATTCCTTCATTAATTTTAAGGTTTCCCTGCCGCCGCGGTCGTCCGCCAGGTCATCGGCCAACGCGGATATCTCCTCGGACAGCTTGTGGAGGTTCTCCCGCAGGTAGTAAACGCAGTCCGTCTCATTGGCATCCCCCCGCACAATGTCCTCTGCCAGGGCCTTGCAGGTGGGCGCTCCGCAGGAGCCGCAGTCCAGGCCCGGGAACTTCTTCATCAGCCGCTCCACCTGGTTGAGCCTGGAGAAGCTCTCCAGCATGTTGCCGCCCAGGCTGAACACCGGCTCGTACTGGACGCCTGTGGTCCAGCGGATCATGTCCTCCGGGTTGTCGTCCATGTGGCTTCTGGCCACCGGCATGTATTTGCGCAGGCGTTTTAACTTGACCTCCGCCACATAGGGGTTCTCCACAGTCAGCACACCGCCCACGCAGCCGCCGTTACAGGCATTTAACTCCACAAACCGCAGGTTGGTAAACTTCTGGTCCTCCATGTCCTCCAGCACCCGGATCACATTCTCAATGCCGTCCGCCGCCAGATAGCTCTCCGTAAACAGCCCGCTGGCCTCGCCTCCGCTGTGTCCCCAGCTGATGCCGATCTTGCCCGCGGTTCCGATGGCGGGGTAGTCCTCTGCACCCACTGACTTCATGCAGGCCAGAAGCTTTGGGTACACGTCCTTGATGGCCAGCACCTTATCCACCTGGCTCCGCTCCGTGCCCAGCGGCGCCTTGGCATAGGTCACCTTGGAAGGGCAGGGGGAAATGAACATGATGCCGATCTTCTCCCTGGGCAGCCCCGTCTTCTCCATGGCCCTGCGCGCGGCCAGCACGGCCGCCACCTCCACCGGTGGGTTCAATGGCAGCAGGTGGGGAATCAGGTTGGGGAAACGCACACGGATCAGACGCACCACCGATGGACAGGCCGTGCTGATCAGAGGCATCTGCCCCTCGTGCTCCGATATGTACTGCCTGGTGGCTTCGCTGACCAGTTCCGCGGCCGCGCCCACCTCAAATACGTCGTCAAATCCCATGCGGACCAGGGCGTTCAGCACAATGTTCACGTCGTCCAGGTTGTTGAACTGGCTGTACAGGGACGGTGCGGGCAGGGCCACCGTGTATTCGTACTGGCGCATCACGTCCAGCTTGTCATAGGTGGCGTGCTTAGCGTGGTGCGGACAGACACGGATGCACTCGCCGCAGTCAATGCAGAATTTATTGTTGATGCTGGCCTTGCCGCCCCGCACGCGGATAGCCTCTGTGGGACACCGCTTGATGCAGTTAATACAGCCTTTGCAGAGGGCCGGGTCCAGTCTCACGGAATGATAAAACTTATCCATTCTATCGCCTCATTCTTAGATAATAATTACAGCTCCACAACCATGCTGATGGTCGTCCCTTCTCCCAGACGGGTGTCAATCTCCATCCGGTCCGAATACTTCTTCATGTTGGGCAGTCCCATGCCGGCGCCAAAGCCCAGGGACCTGATTTCGTCCGGCGCAGTGGAGTACCCCGCCTGCATGGCCAGGTCCACATCCGGGATTCCGGGGCCCACATCCGCCAGCACCATTTTGATCTGCTGCGGTGTGATCTCCACCGTTATGAGCCCGCCTTTGGCGTGGATCACCATATTGATCTCACCCTCATACATAGCGATCGCCACCTTGCGGACAGCTTCCGGGCTGACACCCATCTGCTTTAACTTGCGTTTTACGTCACTGCTGGCTTCCCCCGCCCTGGTGAAATCATCCGGTGAAATTTCATATGTTAATACAATTGCTTCCTCCATAGTCGTTCCCTTCATTTCTCCACATTAATATTCTTCTGCCCCAGGCAGTATTTCAGATCGCTCCTGAATGAAGTCCCGCCTCATACAGCATGCCGCAGGCAGAGAACATGCGGTGGCCCGTGCACATCACGATCAGCCCGCGCTCCTTTGCCATCTCCAGCATGGCCTCATCCGGTTTCTTGCCCCTGACAAAAATCAGGCAGACAATATCCAGCATCTCCGCTGTCCGGATCACCTGGGGATTGCACAGTCCTGTCAGCAGAATAGAGTGATCCTTGGAAAATGCCAGCACATCGCTCATCATATCCGACCCGCAGGCAGATCTCACCTCCCGGTCCAGATACTCCTCCCCCGTCAATACCCTTGAGCCTAATATGTCCCTTACCTCTCTGACTGTCATACGTTCCTCTCCCTCTTAAATTATTCTCATGCGGCCATTTTCCCCGCTTTTTCAGTATGCTCCACGTACCCGGATACACAATTTTTGCTCAATTTTTACCGTTATATAATTGTACCAGATTTAATACAATATAGTCTACCATCCATTCTATTTATTTTCAACATATTTCCCGGCAGATTTCGGCATTATTATCGTTAGATTTTTCACATTGGCGGTAGATTTTTTTTCTATTTTATGCTAAAATACTGGTACATTGCACAATGTACAACTAGTGAGGAGGTTAAAACAAGATGGCTTGCAAAAAACAAACGGTTCCCTTTGCGGGAACAGCCGAGCAGGAAGCAGCGCTGAAGAGCGTGATCTCCCAGCTCAAAGATCAGCCTGGTGCCTTGATGCCGGTAATGCAGAAAGCCCAGGAAATTTATGGTTATCTTCCTATCGAAGTTCAGACCATGATATCCGACGAAATGGGTATTCCGCTGGAGAAAGTCTACGGAGTATCCACATTTTATGCCCAGTTCGCTTTACAGCCCAAGGGTAAGTATAAGGTATCTGTCTGTCTCGGTACTGCCTGTTACGTTAAAGGTTCCGGAGAACTCTTCCAAAAACTGGAAGAAACACTGGGCATCACCAACGGTGAGTGCACGGCGGATGGCAAATTCTCCCTGGATTCCTGTCGATGTGTGGGCGCCTGTGGGCTGGCACCTGTCATGATGGTCAACAGCGATGTTTACGGACGGCTGACACCTGATGATATACCCGGCATTTTAGCCAAGTATAACTAAGCCTATGATGACAGAGATTTCGCTGAATGTGCTGGATGTTGCGGAGAATTCCACACGGGCGGGCGCTTCCCTGGTTTCCATACTTGTGAAGGTCAGCCAGCCTGACGATACCCTGACCATTGTTATAGAGGACAATGGCTGCGGTATGACAGCCGAACAGGTCGTACATGTGACCGACCCCTTTTTCACCACAAGGACTACCCGCAAGGTTGGCCTTGGAGTTCCGTTTTTCAAGCTCGCCGCAGAAAGCAGCGGCGGACACTTCCATATTGAATCGGAACCGGGAAAGGGAACCACTGTGACCGCTGTATTCGGACTGTCCCATATCGACCGGATGCCCCTTGGGGACATCAACTGCACCATACATAATTTGATCGTATATCATCCGGATACGGATTTTCACTACACCTATCAGGTAAATGATGCATCCTTTACTCTGGACACGCGGGAAATGCGGGAAATTCTAGGCGGAATCCCCTTAAACACCCCGGAGGTGTCCAGCTACATTTTGGAATATCTGACTGAAAACAAACAGGAAACTGATCATGGGGCGGAGATTTAGCCTATCTAAACACGAGGAGGATCACTTAAATGAAAACTCTTGCTGAATTACAGGCAATCAGAGAAAAAATGCAGAGCCAGGTAAACCTGCGTTCTGAGGATCACAACCACATCCGCGTAGTCGTTGGCATGGCTACCTGTGGTATTGCAGCCGGCGCCAGGCCGGTTCTTAATACGCTGGCTGAGGAAGTTCAGACCCGCGGCCTGACGAACAAGATCGCCGTAACCCAGACCGGCTGTATCGGCTTATGCCAGTACGAGCCCATTGTTGAGGTTACAGAGCCAGGCAAAGAAAAAGTTACCTATGTAAAAATGACTGCTGAAAAAGCCGAGGAAATTCTGGAACGCCACCTGATCGGAGGTCACGTGGTTGAGAAATACACCTTGAGTGCTGCAGGACTTAAATAAAGGAGGTTCATACCATGTATCGTTCACACGTATTAGTATGCGGTGGTACCGGATGTACATCCTCTGGAAGCCCGCAGATTTTAGAAGCATTAAATAAAGAGATTAAGAGACTGGGTCTGGAGAATGAGGTGGCAGTGGTTGAAACAGGCTGTCACGGACTCTGCGCACTGGGCCCCATTATGATCGTATATCCGGATGCAACCTTCTATTCCATGGTTCAGACCAGCGATATCCCTGAGATCGTTTCCGAGCATCTGCTGAAGGGCCGTGTGGTTACCCGCCTTCTGTACCAGGAGACAGTAAGCCCCACCGGCACCATCACTGCCTTAAGAGATACCGATTTCTACAAGAAGCAGCACCGTATCGCCCTGCGCAACTGTGGCGTGATCAATCCCGAGGACATTGAGGAGTACATCGGAACCGGCGGCTACCAGGCCCTGGGCAAGGTACTCACCGAGATGACTCCGGACGATGTGATCCAGACGCTGCTGGATGCAGGACTTCG
>URUZ01000436.1 GCA_900551225.1 uncultured Clostridium sp. | reverse complement strand
GGAGACCGCCGCCCTGTCTGGGGCGGGGATTCCCTATGAGGTGATTCCAGGTGTTACCTCCGCTGTGGCGGTTCCCGAGTGCGCGGGAATCCCTGTGACCCACAGGGGCGTAAGCCGCAGCTTCCACGTGATCACCGGACACACCAGAGGGGAGAACGGAGGGCTTCCGCCGGAATTCGACAGGCTGGCAGGCCTCTCCGGAACCTTGGTATTCCTCATGGGGCTGGGGAGCCTGCCTGTGATTGTATCGCGGCTTCTGGAAGCGGGGCGGGCCTCCTCCCTGCCCGTGGCAGTGGTGGAGAACGGCACCATGCCGGGACAGCGGATAGTACGCGGCTGTCTGGCGGATATTGTGGAGAAGGTGGAGCAGGCCGGGCTTCAAACTCCGGCCATTATTGTGGCCGGGGAAGTAGCCGGAATGGACCTGTCCTGCCCCCTGGGCCTTCCCCTCACCGGAACTGCGGTGGGAATCACAGGCACCCCCTCCTTCAGGGAGCGCCTTGGCGGGCTGCTGGAGAGCCTGGGGGCAGCGGTGTCCTGCGCCGGCTCCATGGAGGTGCGCTCCTTTGTGAAGGAGGACAGCGTTCAGAAGGTTTACCAGAATTTGGAAAAATATACGCTGCTTGTGTTCACCAGCGCCAACGGCGTGCGCCTGTTCTTCCAGGGGCTGCTGGAAGCGGGGAAGGACTACCGGGCAGTGGGGCATATGAGGCTTGCCGCAGTGGGAAGCGGAACAGCCGGAGAGTTAAAGCGTCTGGGCTTTCTGGCGGACCTGGTTCCCCAGACCTACTGCACCAGGGACCTGGCCCGGCTGCTGGCCGGGGAGGTGGAGGCGGAGGACTGCCTGCTGATTCCCAGGGCCAGGGGAGGCTCTCCGGAGCTGGCGGCAATTTTACGGCAGTCGGAGGTTGCCTTTGACGATGTGATCCTGTATGATGTAATGGGCAGCGCTGAGGCAGGGCAGCAGGCAGGGCAGACCCATCTGGATTACCTGACATTTGCCAGCGCATCGGGGGTTGAGGCCTTCTTTGACCAGAAGGGTGAGAACGCACTGAAATTGCTGTCCGGACTGCGCACCGTCTGTATCGGAGATGTGACAGCCAGAGCCTTGGAAGGCCATGGCAGGGCGGTGGACGTGATGGCGCGGGAATATACGGTCAGCGGCATGGCGGAGGCGATTATCAATGACCGGCAGGAACAGGGCCGGTAAATACAAGGCAGTACCAGGAGGAAAACGAAATGAAGCTGGATGAATCAAAAATATTATATGACCGTTCAAGGGGTGTATTTCCGGGCGGGGTCAACAGCCCGGTGCGGGCCTTTGGCTCTGTGGGAGGGACCCCGGTATTTGTAAAGCGGGCTTCCGGCGCCCATATCTATGATGAGGACGGTAACGAATATATCGACTATGTGGATTCCTGGGGGCCGTGTATCCTGGGACATGGCTGCGAGCCGGTGATCCGGGCGGTTCAGGAGGCCTGCGCCGACGGTCTGTCCTTCGGCGCGCCCACCAGGAAGGAACTGGTTCTGGGGGAAATGATCCAGGCCTGTATTCCATCCATGGAGATGATGCGCATGGTCAGCTCCGGCACCGAGGCGGTGATGAGCGCCATCCGGGCGGCCAGAGGCTACACCGGCAGGGATAAAATTGTGAAATTCAAGGGCTGTTACCACGGCCATTCAGACGGCCTTCTGGTGAAGGCAGGCTCCGGCGCACTGACAGGCTCCGCGCCGGACAGCGCCGGTGTTCCGGCCTCCTACACACAGCACACCCTGCTGGCTTCCTACAACAGCTGCGAATCCGTGGGTGAGCTGTTTACACAGTATCCCGGGGAGATTGCGGCAGTGGTTGTGGAGCCGGTGGCGGCCAACATGGGGCTGGTGCCTCCGTCTCCTGGATTTCTGGAATATCTGCGGGAGATCACGAAGAAGCACGGCGCTCTTCTGATCTTTGACGAGGTGATCACAGGGTTCCGCATGGGGTTAGGCGGGGCCCAGGGGTATTACGGCGTGGTTCCCGACATGACCACACTGGGCAAAATCGTGGGCGGAGGCATGCCCATGGGCGTCTACGGGGGCAGGAAGGAGATCATGGAAGTGGTCTCCCCCCTTGGGAAGGTGTACCAGGCGGGAACCCTGTCCGGGAACCCTATTGCCACTGCGGCGGGCATTGCGACACTGAACATTCTCATGAACCGGCCGGAGATCTACAGCGGGCTGGAGAAGAAGGCGGACCGTCTGACCGGCGCTCTGAAGGCTGCGCTGCCCGGCGCCTGTGTCAACAGAGCAGGTTCCCTGTTCAGCGTGTTTTTTACAAGCAGCCAGGTGACGGACTATGAGAGTGCCCTGACATCGGACACCGGGTATTACGGCAGGTATTTCCACTATCTTCTGGAACATGGCATATATACGGCCCCGTCCCAATTTGAGATCCTGTTTCTGTCCGATGCCCACACAGAGGAAGATATTGAAAGGACGTGCCGCGTGATCCAGGCTGCGGCCGAAGAGGTGAAATAATGGAGTTAGTGCAGAGACCAAGACGCTTAAGAACCAGCCCCGTGCTGCGGAAAATGGTCCGTGAGACCAGGATGGACAAGTCCTCCCTGATCTACCCCATGTTCGTCATGGAGGGGGAGAATATAAAAGAGGAGATTCCCACCATGCCGGGGCAGTACCGCTACAGTGTGGACCGCCTGGCAGAGGCCCTGTATGAGGTGAGGGACGCAGGGGTTCCCAGCGTGATGCTCTTTGGGATACCGGATCACAAGGATGCCTGCGGCAGCGGCGCCTGGGCTGAGGACGGAATCATCCAGAAGGCGTTCCGCTGTGCCAAAAAGGAGGTGCCGGACCTTTACTATATCGGCGATGTGTGTATGTGCGAGTACACCTCCCACGGCCATTGCGGAATCCTTGACGGAGAGTATGTGGACAATGACAGGACTCTGGAATATCTGGCCAAGATTGCATTGAGCCAGGTTCAGGCCGGGGCTGATATGGTGGCGCCCTCAGATATGATGGATGGCCGCGTGGCGGCGATCCGCCGTATGCTGGATGAAAACGGCCATGTCAATGTGCCGATTATGTCCTACGCAGCCAAGTATGCCTCCTCCTTCTACGGCCCATTCAGGGATGCGGCTGGTTCCGCCCCTGCATTTGGCGACCGCAGAAGCTATCAGATGGATTACCATAACAGGAAGGAAGCCATGAAGGAAGTGCTGTCCGATCTGGATGAGGGCGCTGATATTATCATGATTAAACCGGCTCTGTCCTACCTGGATGTGATCCGGGAGGCGGCTGATCTGGTGGATGTGCCTGTGGCCGCATACAGCGTCAGCGGCGAATACGCCATGGTGAAGGCCGGAGCCAGTCTGGGTTATGTGGATGAGGACAGTCTGATCTGCGAGACGGCCGCCAGCATTTACCGGGCGGGAGCCGGGATTCTGCTGACCTATTTTGCCAGGGAGCTGGCACGTTTTATGGATGATGGGCGGATTGGTTAGCGGTGGAAGGGGATCGCGGATATGAAGCTTACAAAAGGGCTGTGGCCATTGCCTGTGAGAAATTTGAGGAAATGCACCCTAAGGAAGCGCAGCCGGATTGGCTGAAATACTGCATGTCGATGATGATAGACAGAAATGACAGGCAAAACTGGGTAATCAAGATGATCTTGAGACCTAGAGCTGAATTGCAGCCGGGCACCCAGTGGGAGCTGGGGCCTGATGGGATGCCGTGGCTGATTCATGTTGATCCGGCAACCGGGAAACGTTCCATTGTTATCTGCGGCGGACCTGCGCCTTTTCCTGAGGTTTATCTTCGCTGTGGAGGTGGATGCGGCCGGGGACGTGGCAGCTGTGACCCAGGATATGGACCTGGACAGGCTGGATGGGGATGGATATGAAATGAATCTATCGCATGTGTCTATTGGCAGAAATAGAAAACGTTTTTAAAAAAGCAAAGATAGGGAGATAAAACGGCCTGTGGCGGTTTTATCTCCCTCTTTTCAGCCTTGCCGGGCGGTGGTTTCAGCAGTCGCCTTTCCTTCTCACATGGAAACCTGTTCACGTTCGCCCATACATTAAGAAAGTCTGCAGCTGTTCAGGGAGGAGGCCCCGGATATGCCGGTACGGATTTTCTGGAACTTCCTGTGAACGCGGGGGAGCATGAATGATTCGTTTATGATCTTTAAAGCGTCAGGCCATAGAAGCCCATAGAATGGGTTGACATCTCCTTTGGATAGTGATATATTTGTAACATAAAGTGATAAATATATCACCTATGAAAGGGGACGCTGCAATATGAAGAAAAAGAAACATGTGAAACTCATCGGCATGTATGGTATGTTCGGCTTCTTGGGATTCCAGTATTTTATTGACAGGGAAGTATACCACCTGTTCTGGTTCAGCTTCTTTGCTTTTTTCAGCTACTTTGTGCTGGGCCGCCTGGCGGAAGAGATGCCGGATGAGCGGTATATTGAGAATTCCAACAGGGCAAAGCTTAAGACCTGCTGGATTCCCCTGCTGGCTATGTTCCTGGTGGGATGGAGCGGCGGCTATCCCTTTGCCACCAGGGAATTCATGGTATTGGTCTGTGCGCTGGGGTGGGCCGCCACGTTCCTGTCATACGCCTTTCTGTTTGTATACTATGAAAAGCATTAGAGGAGGAGCCCATGCCAACCTTTCAATGTAATCTGAAGAAATACCGGCTGCTGGCCGGATTGTCCCAGGGACAGCTGGCAGAGATCGTGAACGTGCGCAGGGAGACCATCATCCGCCTGGAGGCGGGGCGGTACAATCCGTCCCTGAAGATGGCAATTGACGTGTCCCGGGCCGTAAAAGCCCCCATAGAGGAGCTGTTCATATTTGAGGATTAAGAACATTCAACCGCAGGATTTCCTTTGGGGGGCTTTCTTGAGTTTGGGTAGATGG
>URUZ01000435.1 GCA_900551225.1 uncultured Clostridium sp. | reverse complement strand
GCACAGTACCCTGAAATTCCGTCAAAGCGCTCTGCAGAGCCGCCTTTGCCTGTATGTCCAGATGGTTGGTCGGTTCATCCAAAATCAGTAAATTACAGGGGTTTAAGGTAAGCAGGCACAGCTTAACCTTGGCCTGCTCGCCCCCGCTGAGCGTACCCACTGCCTGCATGGCATGTTTGGCGGAGATTCCGCTGCGGGACAGATAACGGCGCACCTCCTTACCGGCCATGGCGGGAAATGCCTGGGAGACGATCTGCACAGGAGTCAGGGTATCGTCCTCCCAGCTCAGGTCCTGTTCAAAATATCCCGCTTCCACCTGTTCCGACATTTTGAAGCTCCCCTTCAGCACAGGAATGCGGTTCATCAAGGTCTTTAACAGGGTGGATTTGCCGATGCCGTTAAAGCCGGTGATCACCACCTTCTGTCCGCCGGTGACGGAGAAGCTGAGATCCGACAGCACGGGGCAGCCATATCCCACAGACAGACATTTCACAGTCAAATGTTCCGTTTTGGTCACAGGGAGACAGGGGAAGTGAAATGCCGGCCTGATCTCCTTCTGGTTCAGGGCCTCCATCTTCTCCATGCGGTCCAGCTGCTTCTGCCTGCCCCTGGCCATTTTGGACTTCCTGCCCGCAATATTCTTGCGGATGAACTCCTCTGTCTTTTTAATTTCCCTCTGCTGGGCCGCGAACTGGCGGATATAATCATCCCTGAGAGCGGTTTTCTTTTTCAGGAACTCCGAGTATGATCCGTAGTATTTAGTGATCTTCTGATTGTCAATGTCACAGATACGGTTTACTGTTTTTTCCAGAAATGCATTGTCATGGGATACTACCATGTAGGCATTATCCAGACCGCACAGGTATTCCTGAAGCCACGCCACGTGTTCTTTGTCCAGGAAGTTGGTCGGCTCATCTAACAGCAGCACATCCGGCTTCTCCAGCAGCAGCTTTGCCAGGATTACCTTGGCGCGCTGCCCGCCGCTGATCTGCCCCACCGGTCGGTCCAGCCCCAGTGCCTGAAGGCCAAGGCCGGCGGCCACCTGATCGATGCGGGCGTCCAGAGAATAAAAACCGCCGGATTCCAGATCTTCCTGGCACCGGGCCGCCTGTTTTAAAGCAATCTGGCTGCCTGCTGCAGCCTGGGTGTAGAGCACGGTCATCCGTGCCTCCGTTTTGTACAATTCCCGGAAAGCAGACTGGAGAAATTCCCGGATGGTTATGCTGCCTCCGATTTCAGCGTACTGGTCTAAACAGCCCCATCTGGTATTGGGCTGCCACGCCACCCTGCCCCTGTCGGGAATCAGCTGCTCCGTGCAGATTTTGATCAGAGTGCTCTTACCCGCCCCGTTTTGTCCCACGATGCCAATGTGCTCGCCCTTGTTGAGGGTCAGGCCGGCGTCCTTGAACAGCGGGCGGTCGGTAAATGTATGGGTTAATTCAGTGATATCTAACAGACTCATTGCTTTGATTGTCCTTTCAATTTTAAATTTATCGGGTTGCAGCGTGCATTTTACCGCACAAAAAAAGACTGGGGACAAAACATTGCCCTCAGCCTTTCTGCACACCAACATCCATGGGAAACAGTGGGAATCAGCGGATATTATAATAAAGCTGCCTGGCGGGGCAGCTAGTACACCGTTGATTAAACAACGGTGACACCTGCTGATTTTGTTTCCCGATGAATCTCAAAGCGTATTAAAAGCGCCGTACTCTGCACAATGTTTCATCGGATTATGATGTGCAGAGACGCTTCGTCTCTTTGGCTGGTCTGTGATATAAATACCCATGATGGGGAATCTCCTTTTGGTTCAGTCGTTCTAATATAGCACAATGTGGCTGAAGTTGTCAATGTTAGGGGCAGAGATGTGGATGTGAAAAAAATTCCCATACAAAGTTAGGCGTAAATGGTTACGCGGATGTTTCGTAACCCAGCCAGAACATGAGGCCGCCTGTCCCTCCGCCCTTGTATTCCATCCAATACGCTAGCCTGCATCCACGTAACCATTCGCGCCTAACCCCCAATAAAGAAAAGGGCTGTGAAATTTTTTTTCACAGCCCCTCCGCCCATTTTCTATTTCTTCTTAAATGTCTCTCTCAGCATATTATAGAGAAGATAGGCCGCAATGCCGCAGCCTCCGCCAATGATAATCACATCCAGCACTGTGTACAGCATCATTTCACCTCCCGGCTATCCTCCGCCCTGTATGTCAGAGGGCAGGCTACAAACAATGTGATGGTTGAGCAGGCCAGCCCAAAGAGGAAATGGCTGATTCCAAGAGGCGAACCCATTAACCAGTAGCCCACTGTGGAAATCACGGCAACTGCAATGGTAATGGCCGCGCCTCTGGGATTTGTTTTCTTCCAAAAAAACATGCCCAGGAAAATGGGGATCAGAGCCGCCACACAGGGCGCTCCCACATCTTCCATGATGGTTACGATAGATGTGCCCTGATACCCCACAATAATGGCCAGGATCGTAAATATAACCAGTGACACCCTCTGTACCTTTAACACTTCAGATCCGTTCATATCACGTTTCAGGCGTGCTGCCACATCCCTGGTAAAGGTGACGCTGGTGGCCATGGCAACCGACGCCGCGGTTCCCATTACAGCGGCCAGAAGTCCAGAGAGAAGGAATGCGCCTGTTATATCCCCAGTCATTTTATCAATCATTGCGGGGATAATGGAATCTGAGGTTCCCAGTTCAGGGATCAGCAGGATGCCCATGATACCGATCAGGCCCGCAAAGATCATATACGGAAGATAGATCACAAGGGCTGCCATCAGGGTGGCGCCCCTCGCCTCCTGGGCATTTTTAGCGCCGCAGATCCTGAGGAAGTTTTCATTGTTGATCATTCCCACCAAACCGAAATACAGGAAGGTTGAAATCATGGGGACGATTCCCATTGTCGTCAGATTCAGCTGGGCCGGGCTGAGATTCAGCGCCAGTCCGCGTGTGCCGCCGATCTTCGTCAGTGCAATAATCGGAGTGATCACCATCACTGAAATGATCATGATGCTGACATTCAGTTTGTCGGTGTTGGTAGCTGCCACCATTCCGCCCACCACTGAGTAGATCATCATGATTACGCTCATGATAATGATTGCGCTCAGCAGGCTCAGGGACGGGATAAAGATCTGCAGGATCGTTCCCAGGGAACGCACCTGGCCGGCCAGGATTCCGAACACCTGTATGATCGTCAGGATACAGATCATGTTGGCCACCCGCTCCCCAAGGCGGTTTCTGATGAGTTCTGGAATCGTGGTTACATTGGCTTCCCTGATTTTTTTAGCAAAGATCAGGCCTGAGAAAATTGCGCCTGTGGCTGCCCCAAATCCCAGGACCATGCCGGAAAAACCATGCATGTAGGTCATGCTGGCCACACCCATGGTGGCGCCGGCGCCAATCTGAGCGGATGCCATGGAATATACGTTGGTCCAGAAGGGAATCTTTTTTCCCGCTGTTGCAAAATCTTCCGCTGTCTTTACCTTCTTCGCACTGACAAATCCGATGATTAATATAGTTGCCATGTAAATTAACGCAACGAGAACTTTTGCCATGCTATGCCTCCTTTGTAAGCTTGCTGATTCCACGCTCCATGCGGTCCAGCCCTTCCGTCAGGATCTCCCTGCTTGTGGCCAGGCAGATCCTGACATGTCCCTCAGAGCCAGGCCCGAAAAACTGTTTCCCGCCGGGAACAATGGCCAGTTTTTCCTCCTTTTTTAAGTATTCAACCAGCTCCTCCGCGCTGAGGGGAAGCTCAGACACATCCGGGAATATGACAAATGTCGCCTGGGGCTTATGGCATTTCACACCCGGCATATTGTTCAGGCGCTCCAGGGCATAATCCCTGTTAGACTGGAGGTGGGCCACAAACTGGTCCAGCCATCCGTAACATTTATCCAGGCAGGCAATTGCCGCAACCTGGGACAGGGACGAGATGCCGCCGATGGTTGAGTCAACCAGAGAGGCTTCTGCAAGCTTCTCGAAGATTTCCTTGTCCTGGCAGTAGATACAGCCCGCACGCAGCCCGGCAATACCAAAGCTCTTGGAAAAACCAAACACTGAAAGTGTACGCTTGTTCCGCTCCTTTCCCAGAGAACATATGCTGTTAAACTCTGCATCAGAATACACGATGTCAGACCATATCTCATCATTCATGATATAAAAACCGTATTTTTCAGACAGGTCCAGCAGATACTCCAGATCCTTTACCGGGTAAACCTTACCCAGGGGGTTGTGAGGATTGCAAAGGCCCAGCATCTTGGTCTTGGGGGTAATGTATTTCTCAATATCGTCAAAATCAATGGTTCCGTCCTCACGGAATTTCATGGGGAACAGATTCACCTTAGCGCCTGCCGCCTCCATGCTGGTCTTAAACAGGAAGTCAACCGGGTCAAACACAAGGGCTTCATCTCCCGGGGACAGGACAGTCTGGGCAATAATGTGCATTCCGCGGGCAGCGCTGTCCACAGGCAGGACCAGTTCCGGGTCAATGTCCTCGTTCTTTCTGATCTTCACTGCTTTTGAAAGGCTCTCCCTGAATTCCGGGAATCCTCTCTTTGGCGTGTAGGAAAAATATCCGCCGTTTATGTACTCAATTAACGCATCTGCAATCTCTCTTGGGGCCGGGAAGTCCGGGTCTGCTGCTGTCAAAGGGATCATCCCCTCCTCCACTTCCGCCCATCTCATGTTGTACGCCCTCTGTTTCAATACCGCCAAATCAACTTCACTGTTTGTAAAACCACTCATCTTGTTACCCCCTTATCTGTTATTCTTTTCAGCAATTACTTCTATTTCACACAAAAGACCTTTGGGAATCGATTTTACTGCAACGCAGCTCCTGGCCGGCTTGGATACAAAATACCTGTAGTACACTTCATTGAATTTCTGGAAATCATCCATATCCGCCAGGAAACAGGTTGTCTTAACTACATGAT
>URUZ01000434.1 GCA_900551225.1 uncultured Clostridium sp. | reverse complement strand
GGTACTACTTCGACGAGAACGGCGTCATGGCCGTAAACACCAAAATTGACGGCTATGAGGTCGGCCCGGACGGGGCGGGAAAAGAAAACTAAATCCAAAAGAAACATAAGGCGCTGTGTGATTCGTTCTCACAGCGCCTTACGTTAGCCTTGATGGTTCCTAGTCAATCGGACGCCGTCTCAGCTCCTGCAGGCGCCGGTCAAAGAGGTCCCGGTCAGTTCTACGATTTTATCGATTTCCGCCTGATCCCCAATGATCTCAGGGCGGTTCTGGACAATATAAGCCACTGCTTTGGCATTGATCAGGCAGTTGTTTGCATAGTCGTCCTTAATATGTTCCATCTCCTTCTCATTTTGAAGAAGGATCTGGTTGTTCTGCCAGAATCTTATTTTTCATCTACATCCCCCAAAACAGCCCCTGGTAACCCTTGCGTTCAGTATAGCATAATTCCCCTCACTGTACAAATCAGAAACATTTCCCCCTGGGTGCATATAGTATGATTAAAATTTGTGGTATACTATGTGGAGATTCCCACCGGATAGGAGCCAGACATGCGAAAACAGAACCCATTGACAGCTGCGCTTAACTGCGATCTCACAGTGAGCAGCTACACGGAATATTCAGATAAAATCACTTCCCCTGTGCGGATAGCCCTGCTGTCCGACCTGCACAGCACCATCTATGGGGACAAACAGCAGATCTTGCTGTCCGCTGTCAGGAAACAGCGGCCAGACCTGATCCTGATGGCAGGCGACATAGCCGACCACAAGGTCTCTCACCATGGTACCTGCATGCTCCTGGATGAAATCGGAAAGACCTGGCCCTGCTTCTACGCCTCCGGCAACCACGAGCACTGGACCCGGGAAATGCCGGCAATCCGGAAAATGTTCACCTCCCGCAATATCACCGTCCTGTCAGGCGGCACCGTGCCGGTAACTGTCCGCGGCCAGACCCTTTTAATCAGCGGGGTTGACGATCCCCATGCATTTGTCAGCTCCCATCACACGGCAAAGGTGGCCCCTGAGTGGAAGGTGCAGTTCCGGCGCTGCCGCGCCCAGATCACCCCGGCCCTCTGCTCCATCCTGATCTCCCACCGCCCTGAGCTTACAAAATATTACGAGGACAGCGGCTTTGACCTGGTAGTGGCAGGCCACGCCCACGGAGGCCAGGTACGCCTTCCCGGCTGCAAGAACGGACTGCTGGCCCCGCACCAGGGCTTTTTCCCAAAATATGCCGGGGGACGCTACCAGCTGGGGAACACGGTCATGATCGTCAGCCGCGGCCTGTGCCTGAACCGGCTGCCGCGGATCTGCAATCCGCCGGAGGTGGTTATGATTGAGCTGCGGCCCCGATCCCTTTCTCCTTTACCAGTTTTTCAAACTCATCCAGATATTCTTCACTGATATTCCCCCGGATCATGTGGCTGAGGGCGGCTGATAAAGGTAGATCAGGAAGCAGTTCATTGCTGTAAGGTGAGTTTCCCTGAAGCCATGTGGTGGTTGAAAGTACAATCATATATACCATCGCAGTGATATCACATGCCTTGACTGTACTTTTAAACACCTGATCTTCTTTCAGCGTTGTAAATATCTGAATGTAATAATCGTACAGTTCTTTTTCAAATACTTTATTGCGCTGATTCAGTGTCTCCGAACACATTGTAAAATCATAGATATTTTTATAATAAAAAAGATGCTCCCTCTCATTGTGCTCTGCAATCAGGAATGAATTCAACAGGTGGGACAATAACTCCGCCCGGTGTTTGTCTCTGAACGCATCCAGTATAAATCCCGTCTGCAGGGTATCCAAAAGGCTCAGAACCAAATCTTCTTTCTGTGGAAAATGGTATGTCAGATTCCCGATGGTGGTACCCGCTTCTTTTGCAATCTCCCGCAGAGAAACGTTCACATACCCTTTATCGTTAAACAGGCGGATAGCCGTTGAAAGTATCTGCTCCTTTTTCTTCATAAATAATGCGCTCCTTAGATTATGGTATTCCCATTATACCAGAATCTGAGGAAATATCCACTGAAAAAGGACTGCTTATGACAGTCCTTTGGGTCGTATACACTCAACCTTTTAATCGCTTCAGCATCCAGTCAGCGGCATAAGTCGATACCTTCTCATGCTGGTCGTCTACACAATGTACATTGCCGGGATATTCCTTATATTCCTTGTCTGCTGAAGAAATATTTTCGTAGATGATGTGTGCCCCTTCTACTCCTGTAATCGGATCTTCTTCTGAGTGAATAATCAATGTGGGCACCGTAATGTTCGGCAGAAACGCTTCACAGGTCATCTGATGGCTGATCTCTGCCGCTTTCTCCTCGTCAAATTCATTGAACTTCAGCTTGAACCCCTGCAAATAGAATCTCTCTTTTCCCGCAAACGGGTGCATAGTAAGCTGGTCTGTTGCACAGCTTCCGCCTCTTACAATCAGGCCAAATATGTCCTCATTTAAGAAGCAGGCACAACGTGTGGCCAGATAACCGCCGTAACTAATTCCATAGAGGGCAACTTTGTCTCCAACCCGCGGGTCCGCTTTTACAAAATCAATGACAGCCTTGCAGGCTCTCTCATAGTTGTCCACTGTATAATAAATATTTCTGAAGTAAAGTGACTCCCCCTGACCCGGCCCGTCAAAGATAATAAACGGAATTCCTCTCTCCCAGAATTTTAATGCAGTGCAGTAATTTTCTTCCTTGAATCCTGTTGCCCCGGGGATAAAGATCATAACCGGAGAATCTGCCGGACAGTGGTCAGGAATGACAAAATAGCCCGGCAAAGACGATCCTTCAAAGGGAATCTCTATGACCTCGACCTTCTCATAAGGGCTGTACTGTTTACTCTTTTGGAATGCTAACGGTACTTTTGCATAAATGCGCTTTTTCTCTTCAGTCAATTCCTGAATGCCATAATCAGCCAGCCGGTAGCATGCGCATGCATTGCCATAGAATTCGCTGGCTGTTGCATAGTTGCCAAGGGCCTCCTGCTCTTCTGCATAAGCATAGGCCTCATCTCCAAGACGGTCTGCGGCATCCACAAAATCTTCTCCATCCTCGACCTTTTGGAATGCCTGCACATCAAACTCGGTTGCGCCAGTAAGCTTAATGTAGTCCTCAACACACATTCCGTGTCCGATCATTCTTCCGATGCTTTGGGCCATGGGCCTTTTTCTAGGTGTCATAGTGAACCTCCTCTTTAATTAGTACATTGTACTGTTTTCATTGTGATTATATAGTACATTGTACTGTTTCAGAAGTCAATCGGTAAAAGTACATAATTTTTATTCGGAAAATTGGGGGGTTTTACTAGTAGGGCGTGGAAAAGGTACGCGGGCGGAAGCATCTAGCTCCGCCCGCGTACCCTTCCGCGCCCAACTCAACCAATATATTCTGCTATAAATCCCCTAGCCTGCTCCGCCATCTCCTTTCCAGCGAATTGATACAGGTTGTGGGGATAATCATACAATTCATACCGGACAGTTTTAATATGCTTCAGATATTCCAACGCATGGTGAATCCATACCTGCTTTTCCAAGGTAGTTCCCTCTCCATTTGACACAAAGAACAGCATAGGGATCTGCAGATAGGGACCATCTTCCTGGACTTTCACAAGATCGGCCCTCAGATTTTTGGCCTCGCTGATCCAGTTCTCATTGGCCAGCCGTTCCAATGCCAGCTGCTCCAGCGTCATCTGCTCTGATGGCGCAAAAGGCTGTTTCTGCATAATCTGATCCATTAAAGCAGCCGCCGTCTCCCTACAGAGCGCCTCATCTTCAGACAGCGCCACCAGCCCTGCCACAGCGCCCTCTATATCAAAGTCCTTATAGCATTCCGGTGTAGCCGGATCAATTCCAATAATTCCCAGAACCTCAGAAGGATACAGCTGCCCCCAACGGAGCGCTTCCAGAAATCCCATACTGTGGGCTGCCAATACCACCTGCGCGCCTACGCCTGCTTCCCGCAGCGCGCTGCGGTACTCCTCCACCGCCAGATCCACATCCCGTTCCTGATCCGACAGATCGCTGCGGCCATATCCCAGCTTCTCTACCCCCACTACATGATAATCCCTGGCCAGCGGTTGTGTCAGCGCCATATATTCCAGCTGCGGAAACAGCACCCCTGAACCAGATAACAACACCAGGGTGACGCTGCCCTGACCGTAAGAATAAATGTGCATTTGTTTCCCAGATACCTGAACATATTGACCCATTATATTTTCCTCTCAGCTTCCTTTTTATTTTTTGTTCTTGAACCATGCTTAATAATCCATTGGCATTCTTTTGTGATATCTCTGCTTTGCCAGCTGGAAACAATGAACTCAAATTTATCCGGTGCTTCTTTATATAAATCATTTAAATTGTTAGCCACGCTCTTTTGCGTTGTTTTATCCGCATCATCCTTTAGATTTGTTAACAATTCAAAATACTCGTCAAAATATTCAAGGGCAGCATACATTTTTTTTGCCCAGGGCAAACGGATTCTAATGCACTCACTGGCTAAACGGCGGACTCTTTTATTAGGATCTTTACTCCATCTTAAAAGCAGCTCCATAGACTGTTCCGGATAACTCTTAATTATCGTGCGCATACAATACTCACTTGTAAACCGTTTAGTCAGCTCCTTGCTAAACGCCGCACTTACTTCAAAATTCTTCCCGCCGAACAGTTCAACATACTTTCCAACCGGCCACAGCCAATAGCCTTCCGTAAACATGCCCAAACTGCCCTCTAATTCCGGGCCTAATATCTTCTCAAACATACTGATCGTGTCCGAATAGCTTAAATTGATTGACTCTTTTAAAGCATTTGCCAATAATACCTGTCTGTCATTAAACTCTAACGACTCAATGGTTGGTTCTATCAGAGAAAAGAACTTATCATCAGCAAATTCCGGATATACTGTTTTTATTTTATCAGCCAGGAAATGTCCATATTCTTTGTCATAGTAA
>URUZ01000433.1 GCA_900551225.1 uncultured Clostridium sp. | reverse complement strand
ACATAGTCCTTCAGCGCGGCAACGGTTTCCACCCGCTCATAGCCGCCGCAGTTGTACACAATGGGGATGGTAAGCCTGTGTTTTACCTGTTGGAGGGCTTCCAGAATCTGGGGAAGAAACTGGGTGGCAGTGACCAGGTTGATGTTGTAGGCGCCCTGATCCTGAAGCTTTAGAAAGATCTGGGCCAGCTGGGCGGAGGTCAGGGCCTTGCCGAAATGTTCACTGCTGATGTTGTAGTTCTGGCAGAAGCAGCAGCGCAGGGTGCAGCCGGAGAAAAAGACGGCTCCGCTGCCGCCCGGCCGGCCTGGGGCGCCGCTGATGCACGGCTCCTCCCATTGGTGCAGGGCCGCCCTGGCTGCGGTTAGGGTGTCCGTGCAGCCGCAGAAGCCTGTCCGCTGACGGCGGTTGACACGGCACATTCTGGGGCAGAGGGTGCAGGAATTGTAGATTGAGTCGGTGATCTGTGGGTTCATATGGCAGCTCCTATATGGTATAATCCTGCTGTTCCGGCAGGCGGTGCTGTTCCCGGAATTCCTTGGGTGAGACACCGTATTCTTTTTTAAATGCCCTGAAAAAGCTGGTATAGTCGCGGAATCCGTACTGCTGGAATACGTGGCTGATGGGCTGGTCCGAGAGGATGGCATTCTTGCTGGCCTGCAGGCGTTTTTTTAAAATGTACTGGTGCAGGGGGATGCCCATATTATCCTTGAAAATGTGGGAAATATGGTATTTGCTCACATAGAAGAAGGCGGCCAGGGTGTCCAGGCTTAAATCTTCGTCCAGATGACGGTTAACATAATCACAAATATTCAAGTACAGCACATTTTCATAGACAGCGGATTTCTGGTGGAGGCTGTCGTAGAGAATCCGGTTGATGTGCACCAGAAAGGTCATGACCATAAGAGGGGCGGCCTGCTTGTGAAAGGGCCGGCTGGCGGACATTTCCTCCACCATGTCGGTGAGGCGCCCCTGAATCTCTTGGGCCAGAATGTAGTCGGTGTGGAAGCGGTAGGACTGATGGCTTTGGGCATAATCAAAGCAGTAGATCATCTCCTGGTCATACATGCGCAGATCCCGGTAAAAACCGGCGCTGATCCACAGCACGAACCGGCGGTAGGCGCAGTCCCTGCTTTTGAAAACAGGCCGGTGATCCAGATCCGGCGGAATCAGAAGGTAGTCGCCGTACTCCATCACATAATGTTTGTCCCCAATCTCAAATTCCACATTTCCTTCTAAAAAAAAGTAAAATTCATAATAGTCGTGGCGATGGGTGGAGACATGGTTTAAATTGACATCGTTGTAGTAAAACAGCTCAAAATCCCCGGACTGCATGTACTGCCGGGTGTTGAAGCCGACGGAAAGCTGCTTTTTCAATGGAAACCTCCTTGTGGGCGGACCTCGCCAAGTGTTCATAGTACACCCTGTTCACTAAATTCGAAAAGACCTCATTAAGTGAAAGGGTGTAACTCACACTAGGCTCGAAAGGACCTCGCCAAGTGTTCATAGTATACCACAATTTTTGCAATACGTACAACAAGTATCACCATGGACGTATTTGGGGAATCTGTTATAATGAAGGCATAAGATCGCAGCAAATAGGTGAATTCACTTTAAGGAGGAGTTGCACATGAAATTATCATTCAGATGGTATGGGGAAGACGATAAGGTTACTTTGGAAAATATCCGCCAGATTCCTGGCATGCAGTCCATCGTTACTGCAGTTTATGATGTGCCCGTTGGCGAGGTTTGGAGCCGCGAGAGCATTGCAAAGCTGAAAAAGGACGTGGAGGACGCCGGACTGGGCTTTGATGTGATTGAGAGTATTCCGGTTCACGAGGATATTAAGCTGGGCAAGCCAACCAGAGACAAATATATTGACAATTACTGCGAGAACATCCGCCGCGTAGCTGAGGCCGGAATCAAATGCATCTGCTATAATTTTATGCCGGTGTTTGACTGGACAAGAACCCAGCTGGACCACGAACTGGGCGACGGGTCCACCTCCCTGGTGTACTATCAGGAGCAGGTTGACGCAGTGAATCCCATGAACAGCGAAAGCGATTTAACACTTCCCGGCTGGGATGCCAGCTACACCAAGGACGGCCTGAAGGCAGTGGTTGCAGAGTACAACACCATGACCGAGGATATGATGTGGGACAATGTTAAATATTTCCTGGAGCGCGTGATCCCCGTTGCTGCGGAGTGCGACGTAAATATGGCTATTCATGAGGATGATCCCTGCTGGAGCATCTTCGGACTGCCCAGAATTATCACCTGCGAGGAGAACCTGGACCGCTTCTTAAAGCTGGTTGACGACAAACACAACGGAATCACCCTGTGCACCGGTTCTCTGGGCTGTTCCGGGAAGAACGATGTGGTGCGCATGGCCGGAAAATACGCGGCAATGGGACGGATTCATTTTGCACACATCCGCAACGTGGCTGTTCTGGACAACGGATTCGAGGAGAGGGCACACCTGTCCGGCTGCGGATCTCTGGACATGTTCGGCATCGTGAAGGCCCTGGTGGACAACGGGTTCGACGGTTATGTGAGACCTGACCACGGACGCATGATCTGGGGAGAGACCGGCCGCGCCGGATACGGCCTGTACGACAGAGCCCTGGGCGCAACCTATCTGAACGGCCTGTTTGAGGCAGCCGAGAAGATGAGCAGATAATTAAACTGAAATTTGACTGAATGAAGAAAACGCCTGTCCGGGAATTGCTCCGGGCAGGCGTTTGTGGTGGTGCGCTTAGGCATGCACCGCGGGTAGCGGCTGCAAGAGAGCCGGTTAGTGTAAGGAAAAAGGAGGAGATAATATGAAACTTCCATTTGGAACGGATTTAAGCGGGAAAACCGCGGTGGTCACAGGAGCCGGAGGCGTGCTCTGCGGCCTGTTTGCCAGAACTCTGGCTGATGCAGGAGCGGCTGTGGCCCTGCTGGATATCAATGAGGAGGCGGTGCAGAAGCTGGCCCTGGAGATCAGACGCCAGGGTAAGACTGCAGAGGCATTTAAGGCGGATGTGATGGATAAGGAGGAGTTGGAGAGCGTCCACGCCCGGGTGCTGGCCAAGCTTGGGCCATGCGATATCCTGATCAACGGAGCAGGCGGGAATCAGGCCGGAGCCAATACCGGCAAGGATTATTTTGAGATGGGGGATATTGAGGCGGATGTGGTCACATTTTTCGACCTGAAATACCAGGGGATGGCAGGGGTACTGAATCTGAACTTCATGGGGCCGCTGCTGACCAGCCAGGTATTTGCCAAGGATATGGTGGGACGTGAGGGATGTAATATCTTAAACATTACCTCCGCCAGCGCGGAGTCCAGCCTGACCAGAATCCCCATATACAGCGGCGCGGAGGCGGCTCTTGGCAACTTTACCAAGTGGCTGGCAGTGCATTTCGCAAAAGCCGGCATCCGGGTAAACGCCATTGCGCCGGGATTCTTCGTGACTAAGCAGAATGAACGGCTGCTGTATGATGAGGATGGGATGCCTACAGCCAGAACCGCCAAAGTGCTGGCCGCCACCCCCATGGAGCGGTTCGGCAAGCCAGAGGAGCTGAATGGGGCGCTGCTGTTCCTGCTGAACAATGAGGCGGCGGGATTTATCACCGGGGTGGTGCTGGCTGTGGACGGCGGATTTGGGGCATATGCAGGCGTGTAGGCATTTCCCTTACTTACTTTCTGCACAGGAAACTGGGCAGCCCGTCCTTCATTACCCGCTGTGGTTCTCCCTGGATCAGAGGCAGGGCGTAGGTGACAAATTCCTGGCTCACATCCGTGCCGCCTCTGGTGATCCATTCTTCGGGAAAGGTCTTTTCTTTGTTGCAGATCCCTGATACATCCTTCAGGCCGCACTCCATCTGGTAAGAGGCGCCGGGCTTCCGCTCAAAGGATACCATCTTGCCGGTGGCGCCGTTTAACGCGGCCTGTACGCCGAAGGCTCCGGCCATGGCGGCTTCCTCCACATCTGTCAGGGAGGCCATCATGGCGCTGCAGCGCTGGTTGACATTGAGTTCAATGGAGCGCACCTTGACATTGAAACGGTCCCTGATGAAGTTCTCCAGGATTTTCCCGCAGCCGGTGAGCATTTTGTGGCCAAAGGTGTCCAGGCGGGCTTCATCTGAGTATTCGCAGATGAATTTGCCTTTGGCATCGCTGATTCCCTCGGAGACGCAGATCACAAGGCTGTTTTTAAGCTTCAGCGCCTGTTCTACGTCCTGGGCAAACTGCTCCATGTCAAAGGAACCCTCCGGCAGATAGATCAGCAGGGGATTGTCGCCCACGCATTTGCGGGCAAGGGCGCTGGCGGCAGTGACCCAGCCGGCGTGGCGGCCCATCAGCTCCACAATGGTGACGGATTTCTGCTGGTATACAGAGGCATCCAGTACGATTTCGCGGACTGTTGTGGCCACGTACTTGGCAGCGCTGCCGTAGCCCGGGGTGTGGTCGGTGCTGACGAGGTCGTTGTCTATGGTTTTTGGGATGCCGATCACCGGCATTTCTATATTATGGGAGGCCGCGTAGCGGGACAGCTTGTCCACTGTGTCCATGGAGTCGTTTCCGCCGATGTAGAAAAAGGCGCCGATGTCCAGCTGGCGGAATTTCTCAAACAGCATGGGATAGACCGGAGCGCTCAGGTCACTGGGCAGCTTGTAGCGGCAGGAGCCTAAGTATGCGGAGGGGGTCAGTTTTAACAGCTTCAGCTCCTCACGGGTCAGGCCATGGGACAGATCCACCATGCGGCCGGACAGGAAACCTTCAATTCCATTGACTATTCCGTATACGTGATCGATCTGCTGGGGGTGGGATATACCTTCGGCGGTAACGCCGTAGAGGCTGGCATTGATAACGGCGGTGGGTCCGCCGGACTGGCCCACAAGAATATGTTTTTTCATGATATGCGGCTCTCCTTATGATCACAAAGTATATTGGCAAACATGATCTAGTATATAC
>URUZ01000432.1 GCA_900551225.1 uncultured Clostridium sp. | reverse complement strand
TAATTTGAATTATTTTCCATATTCTTCCTCTCAATAATCATTGTAAATTTGATGTCTTACTATATACACGATTTGAGTCCCTGTTAGGTGACAAAATGATTCTTCATATCCCCTTCTCATCATTATACACCCTTTAAATAGAGTTAAAGCTCCGCCCCCGCACCCTTCTGCGCCTAAATCCCCATTCCGAAATAAGAAAAGGCTGTGAAAAAACGAAGTTAAATCCACTCCATTTTTTCACAGCCCCTTACGTATGATATAATTTATGATTTCCCTACAACTTAATCTTAAATACCCCTTTCACCACCTTGCAAACCGTCTCCGCCATAGTCTTCGTCCGATGCACATCATCCGGAAACAGAATACAGAAATACCCCTCGTCAAAGGGCAGAACCGCCCCTTCTCCCTCATAGCACAGATGATCCTTCCCCTCCGTCTTTCCCACATACCCCAGCTGCCGCCGGTTGGCATAGCTGATACTCTCTCTGCCCTTTATAACAAACTGCAGATCCACACAATGGTCGTGGGCCTCCCACTGGCGCTGGTCCATGGGTTTGGTCTCATACTCCGTCTCCCCTCCTAAACAATCAGCGGCATAGCGCCAAGCAGCACACAGATAATCACTTCCACCGTAAACAGCACCAGCAGGTATTTAAATGCAAACTTGATAAACACATTCAATTCCTTCCCCAGGAGTCCCGGAGCCAGGTAAGTAACTGCCGACACCGGCGTGATCAGCCCAAAGGCGTCTCTGGCCAGCATCATGATGGTAACAATACTGAGGGTGGAGAATCCATAGATATTTCCCACCTGGGTAAACAGCGGGGTCAGCCCATAGTAGAATCCGTCCGCCCCCAGGCAAATGCTCAGCGGAATACTCAGATAGCCCACAATCACTCCATAGAAATTCTTCAGCGCCCCGGGGATCAGCGATACCACCAGGTTGGCCATCTCGGTCAGCATCCCGGTTCCGCTCATCACACCCACCAGGATACCGGAAGCCAGCATAACGGCGGCAATGGGGTATGCCTTGGAAGCGTGTTCCTTGAGTACGTTCATCTGCTCTTTGGGATCTCTGTAGTTGATCAGAAGCGCCATCGCCAGGCCGATCATAAACACATAGTAGCCTTTGATGCTGCCTTCAAACATAACACCCAGCAGTACAAGGGTCATCACCAGATTGCACCAGTAGCGCCAGTCCAGCTTACAGTCTTGGTCTCCAGCTTCTTGTCTGTGACATCCCCGAACTCCACGGCCACACCCGCCGCAATCCGCCTCTGCTCACTCATGCCGTAGAATACTGCGCTCACCAGATTGTACACCATCATGCACAGGATGATGGGCAGCAGGGTTTTAAACATCACCGAGATATCCAGGCCCGTGACGCTGGACATGCGGATCATTCCGCCGCCGTGGGGCAGAAGGTTGACAACTGCCACGGACTGGGCAATCAGCAGGAACAGATACTCCACCCTGATTTTGAACCGCTTGTACAGCGGCAGCATGGCAGGTATGGTCACAAGCACGGTGCTGGTCACACCTGTATCCATATGGGAAATGGCGGAGATGATGGAGGTGATGATCATGATTGCAACCACATTTCCCCCGGCCTTCCTGGCCAGGAAGCTGACAATCGGATCAAACAGCCCCTCCGTCGTCATAATCGCAAAATATACGGTGGCAAAGATTGCCAGCGCCGTTGCATTCAGGGTCCCCGGAACGCCCTCTGCCACAAAACCGCTGATTTCCTTGGGCGAGAAACCGGCAAGCAGGCCAAACACCGTGGGCAATATGGCAAATGCCACCACCGGTGTGAATTTCCCCTTCAATAATCCCCACATCATCACTGCAATCAGCAGATAACCTAATATTGCAAGATACATACTGTTTCCCCTCCTATGTTCTTCTCTTAATCGTGGTACTGGACGCCCAGCGTTTCAAGTAAGCGGTCAAATTTAGCATGGTGGCGCTGTTCCATCTCCTCTGTTGAGGTTTCGGCCGCCCGCTGCTTTAGCTCCCTCTGCTCCTTCTCATGCTTTACAACTGCCTCGTCCGCCAGCTCCTCTGCAATCTCCGGCCGGATCACCACAATCCCGTCACCGTCACCGACCAGAATATCTCCCGGGAATACCACCTGGCCTCCGCAGGATATTGGGACATTGATCTCACCCGGTCCGAATTTGTATGGTCCCTGGGGCGTCACAGCCCTGGCGTAAATGGCCATGGAGGAACATTTGGCAGCATCCACATCCCTAATCGCTCCGTCAATTACAAATCCCCTGATGCCCCGTTTCTCCGCATATGTAAACATCATCTCCCCAATGAGCGAACGGTTCTCACAGCCCTCTCCATCCACCACAATGATATCGCCGGGCTTTGCCAGATCCAGGGCCTTGTGCAGCACCAGATTGTCTCCTGCCGGCGCTTTCACCGTAAATGCAGTGCCCAGAAGTTCATTGCCGTTAAATGGACAGATCTCATGGCGCATACAATAGAGACGGTTCATAATATCCCCGATATTGCTGGAAGGTATCCCCTCAAACCGCTCAACCAATGCCCTGTCGGGGCGTTTAAAATCTTTATAAATTCTGAACCCTATTTTCTCTTTCACAATTATTCCTCCTCAATGATTGACTAAATGTCTGTCATGTACAGCCGCCTGCTCTGATTCCCGGCTCTCCCCCTTTCCTTTGGCTGCCTGCACTCTATTAAAATGCAAGATTAGTGCCAACTTTTTTCTATGCCGCTTTTTTCGTCATATAATATATACTATCAATAAATTTTTGCTCGTAATTTGTGCACATTTTACATTTTATCATTTTTCATGAAAAATCACCATCTGTTTTCCATCCACTGACCTTTCATCTATCCACTTCATTTTCATTTCATATGAAATTCTAATGAAATACCCCTCTGGACAATTGCATAAAATTCCCGGTGCTGATAAAATAGAGACCAAGAACCAGTCTAATAAGGGGGCGCTAAATGAATTCAAAAATCGTTATTATATTGGAAGGCGGGCACCATTGCCGGGACTTTGGGATTCTGTTGAAAAAGCTGGGGAAGGATTTTGCCATCTATGGAACCAATGAAATCAATGAGGACAACACCACACCTGCGGAGCTGGCTAAAAACCTGATCCATCTGGGAGCTGAGGTCATCATCAGCGCCGGAAAATACGGCGAGGAGATCATGAAGGCTGTGACCACCCCGGTGGTGCGGATTCACAGAAGCAAGATATCCTTTGCCACAGCGGTAAAGGAGGCCCGCTCCTACTCCCAGAATGCGGCGATCCTCGCCCGGGAAGGTGTCTTTTACAATGCGGCCATCCAGTTTAAATCCCTTTTCAACGAGGGGATCACAGTTGAAAAATTTGTGGAGGATCAGGAGATCCCCGGCATTCTGAACCGGCTGAAGGACAGGAACATCCAGGTGCTGGTCACCGGTACCCGCGGACGTAAGATCGCTTTAAACCACGGCTTCACCTGTGTCAGCGTGCCCTTTGAGGAGGAGGATTTAAACGCAGCGGTTCAGGAGGCGGAACATATCTTAAAATACGTGGAGATGCGCATAGAAAACTCCCAGATCCTGCAGACCATCCAGAACAATATCAGCGAAGGGCTGATCGCCCTGGACAATGAGGGGCTGATCACTGAGATCAACAGGCCCGCCCTGAATCTGTTCTCCCTGTCAAAATCAGCGGTTGTGGGTAAACACATTGCAGACACGGAGTTTCTGCCCCTTACGCGGCTTCCCGCCTACCAGAACAAGGAAGCCTGTTATGGGGAAGTGCTCAAATTAAACGGTTCCGCTGTCTCCGTCTCCCTGAACCCTATTATTGTCTCCAATGTCAGCAAGGCATTTCTGATCTCCATCAGCCTTGCGGAGCAGATCCAGCGCAGTGAGCAGTCTCTGCGCGCCAAGCTGTACTCCAAGGGGCACGTGGCGACCTACACCTTTGACCGGATGATCGGGGACAGCCCTTCCATGAAGCAGGTAATGGCCGAGGCCAGGAAGTACGCTGCCGTGGACAGCACCATATTGATCAACGGGCCGTCAGGCAGCGGCAAGGAGGTATTTGCCCAGAGCATCCACAATATGAGCCGCAGAAGGAACCGGCCCTTTGTGGTCATCAACTGTGCGGCCCTGCCTGAGTCACTGCTGGAGAGCATCTTATTTGGCTATGAAAAGGGCGCTTATACCGGAGCGCTGAAAGAGGGTAAAAAGGGGCTGTTTGAAATCGCCCACGGCGGAACTGTATTCCTGGATGAGATCAGCGAGATGTCCCTGAACCTTCAGGCCCGCTTCCTGCGGGTCATCCAGGAGAAGGAGATCTCCCCGGTGGGCAGCAGCCAGGTAATCCCCATTGATATCCGCATTATCTCCGCCACCAACAGGGATATGGAACAGATGGTGGCCGAGGGGCGTTTCCGGGAGGATCTCTTCTACCGCATCGCGGTGCTCTGGCTGAACGTTCCCTCCCTCTCCCAGAGGCGGGAGGACATCCCTGTGCTGATCCGGCATTTCCTATCTGTAAAAAGTGAAGAGCTGAAGGTCCCCCAGCCGGAGCTGTCCCCTCAGGCCATGCAGTACCTGCAGAGCCTGCCCTATCCGGGAAATATCCGGCAGCTGGGGAATATCGCAGAACGGCTTCTGGTACTCAGCGGCGGATATATGATCACGCCGGAACTGGCGGCCCGGGCGGCCAATATACACCCCGCCCCCACAGCGCCCCAGCCGCCGGAGGACCTGAGGGTGGCCGAAAAAGAGGCCCTGGAGCGCGCCCTGCTCTCCTGCGGCGGCAGCCGCGCCGAGACTGCGGCCCTGCTGAACATAAGCGTCACCACCCTGTGGCGTAAAATGAAGCGGTACAACCTATTATAGCTGTCTCTTATACACATCTGACGCTGCCGACGAGCGAACTAGTGTAGATCTCGGTGGTCGCCGTATCATTAAAAAAAAAAA
>URUZ01000431.1 GCA_900551225.1 uncultured Clostridium sp. | reverse complement strand
CACAACTTATTCATGATATTTTTGCCGACTTCCAGCATTTCGTCAATCTTAAAGACTTCTTTTATTTTCGTCCAGATCTCAGTAAACCAATCCTTTATCGCGTTCCACTTCTCTTCAATGGTCTTTTTAACTTCATCCCAGATCTCTGCCAGTTTATCGCGGATTGCCCCGAAAAGCTCTTCAGCATTTGATTTAATATCATTCCATTTATCGCCTGCAAAAATGCCTATGGTATTCCAAATCTGTTCCCAAAATGCTTTAATTACATTCATTACTGTAGAAATCGTATTTCGGATTGCCTGGATCGCAAGAGACACTAAATTTTTCATCGTCTCCCACTTTTGATCAAAATAGGACTCAATTGCGCCCCAAGCTTTTTCCCAATCCCCAGTAAATACTCCTACAATAAATTCGATCAAACTATTCAAAAATGCTAAAATATCTGATACCACTGTGCTGATGCCCGACATTAGAAGAAAAAACGAATTGATTGCAGACTGAACAAATGCTGTCACATAAGGTACCGCTGTATCCATAAACCACAAGACAAAGGGCTGCAAAACATTTGTCCACAATAGCGTAATGGCATCTGCCACATTTCCGCCAAACTCCAGAAACTTATCAATTAAAGGTGATAAATACTGCACTTTAAATGCCGCGAACTGTGTTGACAGGTTCGTCAGTACCGGCAGGAAATATTTGTTATATAGTTCCAGAATTTTTGCAGCAATCTCTGTAAACCCATCCCTAAATGCCGCGATCATTGGCGCCACATGTTCATCATAAGTGGTTTTGACCTTGGTAAAAAGCTCATCCACCAATGCCTTGATATTTGAAAAAATCGGCTGCACAGCACTAAAGGTATCTTCCAATGTGGTTTTGATCAGATCTCCATTTTCAACAAACGGTGCCGTAAGCATATCAAATGTATCTACACTAAATTGTGCAGTTAACTCCGTGACACCCATAAACGCATTTGCAAATATCCCAATAATATCAGCAGTTATCTGCTGCGCTTCCTCGCTCCGGAATGCACTGATCACCAGAGCCCAGGTCTGGGCAACGTCTCCCTGTATTTCAGCTGCCCGGGAGCCGATTTTGAACATGGATACAATATAGTCCTTAATGCGCCCGGTGTTCTGCTGCAGGTACTTATTGATTCCCCCCAGCAGGTTTGCGGCAATTGTCGCGCCAATGGAGCCAATGGAGCCGGCCACACGCCCCAAGTTGTAGGTCAGGTCATTTACAAAGCCATAGCCCGCGGCCAATACCTCAGGAGCTGTGAAAATATTCTTCAGGCTTTCCCCTATACCCTGGATGGAGTTCTGGATACTGTCAAATACGGAAGTATCTCCCAGCCCCTCAAAGAGGCCCTGTTTGAACAGCTCTGCCAACCCTTTGGCTTTGGCCAGAAGGTTATCAAATAAGGCGCTTGCTTCTTCTGTGTCCTCTGGTAATGTCCCCATATCAAACTGATCGCCAGCGTACCCACCTCCGGCACCTCCGCCTCCACCACCGTCCCCAGAGTCTGTGTCTGAATCAATGATATTCAACTCATCAATCCCAGTGGTGACGCTCTTCATGTCCTTGGCTGCCTTTTTAGCTGCGCCGCCGGCGCCTCCCATGGCTGCCCCAGCCTGATCCGCCGACCCGGCCACGGCCTCCATGCCTGCGGCCGCAGCTGTTGCTCCATCTCCGGAACCCTTCTTACCGGTTACCATTTCCGTAAATGCCTTGAATGCATTTGCCAGACTCATCAGTTTATTGATAATCAGATTAATTACTTTAATCACAGGTGTCAGCACATTGATCAGCCCCTGGCCGATTGTGGCCTTCAGGCTGTCAAACTGCAGCTTTAGAATCCGCACTTGGTTGGCCCAGCCCTCACTGGTGCGGATAAAATCCCCGGAGGCGATTGACAGCTGATCGGTAACAAACTTGTACCGCAACCCAACCTTTTCAGCCTCACTCATGGCCTGGGTTGTTTTACCATATCCGTTTGCCAGAGCATACTGGTCTAGGGCGGACTGGGTCATAACCACGCCCAGGTCTTTCAAGGATTCTGTTTCACCAGTAAATACGGACTTCAGCTTGGTATAGGCTTCATCCTGGCTAATGTTGTAAAATGACGCCACATCCCCAGACAGACCAGTGAGAGCCGTGGACATCTCATAGGCCGCCTGCTCTGGAAAACCAAATGCCTTAGCCATAGCACCAAACGTACCTGTATACTTTTTAGCCATGGTCTCAGAAAGTCCAAACTGAAAAGCTGCATTTTTTGCAAATGTATCCACCTGTTTGGACATCTGCGGAAATGTCACATCAACAACGTTCTGCACCTCCGACAGATCCGATCCCAACTGAATACAGGCCGCCCCGAAGTCCCATATTTTTTTAACCGCAAAGGCTGCTGCCAGAGCTACCCCTGCTTTCTTCGCCAGGCCCTGAATCCCTGACATCTGTTTTTGAAACTGATTTTGATTGATTGTCAAGTCCAAGCCAATCTGGCCGACGCTGTCAGCTGCCATGTAAATTCACCTGCCTTTACTTTGCAAGGGCGGCCATCATCCTTTCCAGATAGGCCATCTGTTGTTCATAGGTCTGCGGGGTCATGGCCGCGGCCTTCCTGCTGCGCCACTCATCATAGATCCGTTTCTGATCCCGGCTAAAGTGTTTGATCACATTCTTATCGGTCTCGGACCGAATCGCTACCATACGCCCTAATGATGTCTCTGGGGAAATGCCTGCAAGCAGGGATTTAAACTCATCCCAGGACACAGACTCAAACTCTGCTGTCCTAATCCGCAGCCCGTACTGTGACAGGAAGCTGGAAACGATCAGGTCCCAGTCTTCAAACAGGTCATAGTACGGGTCACTGCTCTCCCCGGCCGTCACTCTCCCCGACCACTAGGCCAATTGCTTCCTGCACCACGATCATCCAATCCGACACACTCAGCCTCATCTTCTCGATTTCCTTCCGGGATTTATCCGGAAAGATCAGTTCATATGCCTGATTGATCTGGTCGATCTCCACGCCATCGCTGCCAAAGAAGTTCATCACCTTCAGCATAGTGGGGGCGTCTGCATTGACCTCCAGTTCCTTTCCCTTAATAACCAGCACGGGATTTCCATCAAAGGTCAGTTTATCCGTGATATCATATTTCTTCATCTTCTATTCCCCTTTTACCTTATTCTGTCGGTGCCGGGTCTTGCGCTGCCGTAAAAGCAGGCTTGCCCTTGCAATGTACTTCGAATTCCAGGCCATCAATGGCTGTGGAGTCGCCGCCGCCCGGGGTAGTCACGTTGACGATGCAGTTAAATGTAACCTTCGCATGACTGGGCATTTCCCATTCAAACTTTGTCACTACGTCATTACCGGACTTCCAGGCCAGACCCGCCACATAGTCATTGCCGGGATCTCCATAGGTACGTTTGCCTGAAAAGCTGAAGGACAGCTTCTTGCTGGTCATCATGGCATCTCCCCAGCCCTCATGTTCCATAGCGTTCCATTCCTCCACACCGCCATCAATAGATGGGGCAAAGTTTTCCAGGTTTGCAATAATTACCATCTGTTCCTCTGAACTTTCAAGGCCAGAGGTTCCAATCTTAAATTTGTTATCGTATACCGGGTATACGGTCGGTGTTCCTGTTGCCATTCTTATTACCTTTTCCTTTCATAAATAAAATCCAGCCAAATCACATATTCATAAACCCCGCTGTCATCAGTGCCTACTTCCTGGGGTTCAGGAACCATCAGATGCAGGTAGTTGATTGGGGTATCGCCGATGGTCAGGCCGGTTGCATTTTTCAGTTTCTCAAATAATTCATAGGCTGCCGCCTCGCTTTCGGGCTGGCTGCGGGTCCAGTGGATCAGCAGGGAGACCGGCCGCACTCCGTAGGTGGTGCAGTCAAGCCCACCAAGGGCAATGCCTGGGCTGCCACTGGTTGGGCGGCTGTACACACCAATGGACTTCTGTTTCTTGTTATCCAGCTTGCCAATGTACACGTTATGGTCAACAGCAATTCCCAGAGTAGCAATATATTGACGGATATCTTTCATTGGTAACATCACACACCCCCAAATTTCTTGTACAGCTGCTTATATGCCTTTTGTGCAAAACTCTGATTAATTCCACCAGGCTGCCATGGTTCATACCAGGCACCTCCTGCGAATGGGTTCTCATCCGTCTGAAAGTTATATTCCGGGTGATAATACAGGCGACGCGCATAAGGGGTGTTTGATACCAGCGTCACTTTGCCGCGTCCCGATTCGCTGTAGTCAACAAAAGTGCTTTCATTTTGTACATTTCCTGTTTCAAATGGCATCACTTGTGCCTGTACTACCTCTGTGTGCAGTGCCTCTCCAGTCATTTCCAGAGCCGTTACCGCTGCCTGGGTCAGTTGCTTAATTCTCGGCATGTTCAGTTTTACAGTTGATTTTGCCTGCATCAGATTACCTCCAGCGTACAGTAATTGACGGTCCCATCCGGATTCCGATTCTTGCTGCCCTGCTCGATCCGGCGCTCCGCACCGAACACCATTACCCACCCGCCGCTCAGTGCCGGCAGGTCCGGCGCAATATCACCAGGGAACATGGCTGTTCCTGTGATCTGCACCAGCTTCTTTTCGGCAGTCAGGATGGTCTTGGCCCGGTCTTGGAAATTACACATCAGATCCAGCTCCAGGATCTGCTCCGGCTCCCCAAGGTTCGTCACCCCCTCAGACTCCAGGTGGACATGGACAGGTACCTTGCATAGCCGTTTCGGCACCAGACATGGATATTTCATAGGCTCACCTCGCTAACCGACAGCACAGGCCTGTCTGGGACAACAGGGAATATACTTCGCGCTTCATGGCCACGCCCTTGTCCGTGTAGATGTTCCAGCTGCTGCCAAACTGTACTGACGCCCCGTTCAGGCTGTAGCTGGACAGGATTGTGTTGATCTCATCGGCATTTTCGTACTCAAAGTCTGCCTGCTGGCA
>URUZ01000430.1 GCA_900551225.1 uncultured Clostridium sp. | reverse complement strand
ACGGCTTCACGGACAGCCGCGGTTTCCCGTGGCAGCTGATGCACTGGGCCATGATGGGCATGGCGGTGCTGGCGGTGGAATGCCGGGACCAGGGCGGCGTCACGGGCAACTGCGCCAGCTATACAGGGGCCGGACAGGTGGCCAATGTGGTGACCAAGGGGCTGCTGGACCCACGGGAATATTATTACCGGGCTGTCTATGTGGACTGCTTAAAGGCCCTGGATTTCGCGGCAGGCTGCCCGGAGGTGGACGGAGGGCGGATTGTGGTGCGGGGGACCAGCCAGGGCGGGGCAATCGGGATGGCCGTGTGTGCACTGGATTCCAGGCCCGCCCTGGGGATAGTAAATGTGCCCAGCAACAGCAATATAGAAGAGCGGATCATCGGGAACCATGGTTCCTTCTCCGCTGTTAATGAGTACCTGAAACATTTCCCGGACAATACGGACCAGGTCTTGAAAACACTCAGCTATTTTGATACCATGAATATGGCGGATCAGATCCGCTGCCCGATATTCGCCTCAGTTGCGCTGGGGGATGAGGTGTGTCCCGCCAGGTGTTACTATGCGTCCTACAACCGGATTCCCGGTCCCAGGCAGATCACGGTCTATCCCTTCAACGGCCATGACGGGGCGGGGAACCTCCACATGGAGCGGGAGATGGAATGGGTGCGGGGCAGCGGGATTTAGTGTTAATGCAGGGGACAGGTGGCCCGGAGGAACAGGGGCAGGTCCGGAAAAGGAGATGGATAGATGAACGCAGTGCTGGAAGCAATTCACAACAGAAGGAGCATCAGACAGTTTGAGCAGAGGCCGGTTGAGGCAGAGATCCTGGAACAGGTGCTGGAGGCGGGACGGTGTGCGCCCAGCGGAAGCAACAGCCGCAGCAGCCATTTGATTGTCATTGAGAACCAGGGGATTCTGGAGGAGCTGCGGGAGCTGGTAAAGACCCAGTTCAGCCAGATGGAGGCGGATGAGAACACATATGTGAGCATCCGCAAGGCGGTCGCCAACTCTAAGAAGGGGGACTACTGTTACGATTACCACGCGCCGGTGCTGATCGTAACGGCCAACCAGATGGGATATGGAAATGCCATGGCAGACTGTTCCTGTGTGCTGTCCAATATGATGCTGGCAGCGCAGGCTCTCGGCGCAGGTTCCTGCTGGATCAACCAGCTTCGCTGGCTGGATGGGAATCCGGCAGTGAGAGCGCGGATGATGGAACTGGGGCTGGGGGAGAATGAGACCATCTGCGGTGCGCTGGCCCTGGGATATCCCGCCCATGAGCCGGGCAAGAGAGGGCCGGCCGCGCTGGAGGGGAACCCGGTTACCTATGTCAGATAGAAATAGTATGAAAGAGGTAATGATATGAAGTGTCCCCTTTGTGGAAATGAGATGGAGCAGGGCTTTTTACAGAGCGGCCAGAGAATGGCCTGGGTTAAAACTCCGCATAAAGTATCCCTGCTTCCCAAAAAGGGTGAGGTGCTTTTGGGAAACCATGTGATTAACGGACTTTCCTTTCAGGCAGATATTTGTAAAACGTGCAAAAAGGTATGGTTTGATTATTCACAGGCAGATTATGAGGAAAAGTGAACAGCTTGGCACATGTAATGAAAAGACTCTCTGACGGCATGAAAAGTCCCCGGAGAGTCTTTTTCTTAACCGGGGAAATATTTACAAAAGATGGCAGAAGTAATACAATGATAGGGAGTTGCATACCATGCGTTAAATATGTGTTGGAGCACGTGAGAGAGGAGCATTACAATGGGTGAATTTTATTCCGATGTCTTAGAGCGGGGTATCCGTCTGATCTATTTCCAGGCCGACCGGTCACTTTTTCCGGAGGGCGTAAAGCTGATTTCGGAGGCGGTGGAGGCTGGGGAGCCGGATGCGTATTACTTCCTGGCCCGCTGCTACGGCTGGGAGGATGCAGATGTGAAGGAGGACAGCCGCAAGGCCAGGGAGCTGTCCAAACGGGGCATCCAGCTGGGCAGCGACCTGTGCGTACTGGGGGCGGAGCGCATGGACATCCTGAAGGGGGATCTGAAGGCGGCCATGACCCGCTCTCTGTGGGACTCCCTTCAGGCGGTTTTAAAGGTGGCTGAGGCCGGGGAACCAATGGCACAGTATGCGGTGGGGCTGTTCTACTTCTGGGGGGATATGCTGATGAATTTCCAGAAGCCTGACAGAGCCGGGTTCAGCCAATGTGAGCAGGAAAATGCCGCAGAGGCCTTGAAATGGTTCCGCCTCTCCGCTGAGCAGGGCTGCCTTCCGGCCTTCCGCAATGCCTTCAACAGCGTGCGGACCGGGTTAAACGGCACGAAGAAGGATGTATCCGAGGCGCTGCGCTGGGTGGAGACTGTCGGCAAAGAGGTGGATCTCAGGGACTATTACCACGATATCATCGGGGAGTACCAGGATCTGAAGGACTACAAGTCAGCGGTCCGCTGGTGCCAAAGAGGCATCGAGGCGGGAGATCCCTTAAGCGCCAATTCCCTGGGGCTGATTCTGCTGGAGGGCAAGGACCAGGTTCCCATGGACGAGAAGGAGGCCCTGAGGCTCTTTGAGCTGGGCGCGGCATGGGGGAATGAGTACGCTTACTACAATGTGGGCCGCTGCTATTACAATGGCTGGGGCTGCTCCTATGATTACGGCAAGGCATTTGAAAACCTCCACAAAGCCTATACCATGGGGCACAGCGGCAGCCGGGGCCTGCTGGCCCGCTGTTATTACTGGGGCCGGGGAACGGCTGAGAACTATGCAGAGGCCTTCCGGCTGACAAAAGCCCTGGAGACAGAGGGGAAATGGTATCCCAAGGAGATCCTGGGCCTCTGTTACCTCCACGGGAGAGGGACCCCGGCGGATCTGCCCAAGGCTAAGCTGATTCTGGAGGATGCGGTCAAGGACAACCAATACGTCTGGCGTTACCTGGGAGAGATGTACGACAAGGGCCTGGGTGTGCCAGAAGATGTGCCCAAGGCGGCGGAGTGCTATGAGAAAGCCCTGAAGGCGGGCTGCACCGCAGCCAGTGAGGATTTAAGCCGGTTTAAAAAGACTTTGTTTGGAAAGTGGAAGAGAAGATGAGTAAAACGATGAAGTACCGCTGCGGCATGTACGGAGGCAGCTTCAATCCGCCCCATCTGGGACATGTGCGCTGCCTGATCCAGGCGGCAGCCCAGTGTGAGAAACTGATAGTGGTGATCAGCAGCGGCAGGAACAGGGATGAGATAGACGTGCGGGTGCGTTACCGGTGGATCTATCAGCTGACGGATCATCTGACCAATGTTAAGCTGTTCATTTTATCGGACGATGCGGACAGCAAGGCGGATTACAGCCAGGAATACTGGCTGAGGGACGCTGCCAAGGTAAAAGCATTTGCAGGGCAGACCATTGACGCGGTGTACTGCGGCAGCGACTATGATGAGAACAGCTTTTGGGGGAAATGCTACCCTGAGGCCAAGCTGCACATCCTGCCGCGCAATGAGATGTCCTCCACTGCGCTCCGCCAGGACATCCAGAAGCACTGGGACTGGCTGCCCAATGTGGTGAAGCCCTATTTCGTAAAAAAGGTGCTGCTGGTGGGCGGGGAGAGTACCGGCAAGTCCACCCTTACCATCAATCTGGCCAACTATTACAACACCAATTACCTGGAGGAGGTGGGGCGGGATATCTCTGAGCGGTCCGGCACGGATCTGCTGATGGTGCCCGAAGATTTCACGGACATCCTTATAACCCACAAGGCCAGAGAGCTGGAGGCGGTGAAGCACAGCAGCCGTGTGCTGTTTGAGGACACGGACTGCCTGACCACCTTGTTCTACATTGGATTTCTTAAGGGACGGGAGAAGGAGAAGAATGCGGGCCTGGCCCATGCCATTGCCCAGCTGAACAGCTATGACCTGATCCTGTTTCTGGAACCGGATGTGGCGTTTGTCCAGGACGGGGGCAGAAGTGAGGTGATCGCCTCGGACAGAGAGCGCTACAGCAGGCAGATCCAGGAGATTTACAGGGATCACGGCTTTGCACTGGAGATGGTTAACGGCGACTACGGCCAGCGGTTTGCCAGGGCAGTGGAGCTGGTTGACCGGCTTTTGGGCAGCAGCCAGACGGAGACGGAAGGAGAGGCATAATGGCCGGTTTTAAACGCATCAAAAACAGCCTCACCCCCTTCCAGTGGTTTGAGGTGCTGGCTGTGGTTGGCTTTACTGTGTATTTTGCGGCCATTGACAGGGAGAGTTCCTGGTGGTATCTGCTGGCCAGCTCTGTGGCAGCGGTCTGCGGCATTTTCTGCGTGGTACTCTGCGCAGCTGGAAAAAAAACCCAGTATTACTGGGGCTTTGCCAACATTACGGCCTACATATTGGTGGCGTGGATCAGCAGGTTTTACGGGGAGGTGATGCTGAACGCCCTGTACTACCTGCCCACCCAGTTCGTGGGAATGTACTGCTGGTCGCGGCATTACAACGGGGAACAGGACAATGTACAGTGCCGGAAAATGAAGCCGGCCGCCACGTTTGCATTTGTGGCGGCCTCCTTCCTGTGCATCTGGCTGTACCAGATCTTCCTGGCCCGGCTGGGCGGCAGAGCCACCTGGCTGGACAGCGCCAGCACCACCTTTTCAGTGATCGCCAATGGGCTGATGGTGCTGCGCTACCGGGAACAGTGGATTCTGTGGATCATTGTGGATGTGGTGACTGTGGTGATGTGGGCCATTGCAGGGGACTGGATCATGACTACCATGTGGGCGGTTTACCTGCTCAACGCATGTTATGGGCTGGTGAGCTGGAGCAGGGCCGCAGAGGGGTAGGGCGTCCTACTCCTTATCTCCCACAATGATGCCGGCAACAGCGCAGAGAATGCCTGCCACAGGGAATACAACCCAGGCAGTCCGGAACATATCATGGGCCAGTCCCAGATAAAGGAAGATGGCCACGGCCAGGAGCATGATGACGCCGGAGATTTTCCCAATCAGCTTTTCCCCTTTTTTCAGCGTGCCTTGATTGATCTGGTTG
>URUZ01000429.1 GCA_900551225.1 uncultured Clostridium sp. | reverse complement strand
GGTCAGGGAAATGGCGGAGGCCTGTCTCCGGGACAAGGTCAGCCGGGAACTGCTGGAGGGGAATTATCTCACCGTCACTGCGCCCAGGCTGATCCGCATGGATGTGCGTGCGAAGCTCTGTGTCAGGGGAGTGCGGCAGGTGATGGAGATCCGTAAGCAGGCCCGGGAAATGCTGGAGGCATTTTTGAATCCCATAACCGGCGGATCTGACGGGGCGGGCTGGGATCTGGGCCGGCTGCCGGAGTACCAGCAGCTGAGGAACTGCCTTCAGAATGTGCCGGGAACGCTGTATGTGATGCAGCTGTCCTGCCTCTGTTATGAGGAGAGGGACGGCCAGTGGCAGGAGGCAGAGTACGGACAGATCCGCCGTTTCCCCTGGGCCCTCCCCATGGCAGGTGAGTGCCGGGTGGAGGTGCAGGCAGGCGGCGGACAGCCGTATGTGGAGTAGGCTGCATTTGATATTGCGGAAAGGAGGCCATCTCTATGAATGGTGACACCACCACCTGGCGCGGCGCCGTCTCGGGGCTGAGAGACCAGATAAACGCCCTGTATCCGGAGTGGACGGACCACAACCTCCATGATCCGGGGATCACGCTGCTGGAGCTGTTTGCGTGGCTGTTCCAGAACCAGCAGTACCAGAGCGGGAGAATCAGCGGGGAACACCGGAAAAAGTATCTGAAGCTGCTGGGAATCACACCTGGGGAGAGAGGGCCGTCCCACACCTTTGTTGCGGTGGCCGGACGGGAGCCGGTGCGGATTCCTGCCGGGACCCGGTTTTATGCGGGGGATATCTGCTTTGAGACAAGAAGGGAACAGATGGCGGTGGAGGGCATTTTCCGTGAATTTGTCAGCTGCTTTGGGGAGCAGCGCAGCGTTCTTGGCGGGGATTGGCTGAGGGAAGGGCGGGAGATTGCGGTGTACCCGTTTACCCATGAACCAAAAGCCGGATATTCCCTGGAAATCGGCCTTCTGGCTCCGCTGGAGGAGGGCGTGTCCCACCGCCTGTATATGGAGTTCCGCCAGGATTACCCGGTGAAACGCAATCGGATTGATGAGGCGGCCTATGACGGCCACGGGTTTTATCCTCTGGCTGAAATCCGGCTTCAGTATATGACGGAGGCCGGATGGGCCGCGGCCACAGTGGAAAAGGACGGAACTTGGGGATTTCTGGAAAATGGGAGTCTGGTGTTCCGGCTGGACAGTCCCATGGACCGGGGAAACTGCCGGCTGCGTTTCGTGTTGGAGCGCAGTGATTATATTCTGGCTCCCTGTATTAATCGGATGAGCCTCTCCATGGTAAAGGTCTGGCAGCTGGAAACGCTGGGGGCGGAGGCACTGGCGCGGTTTCACGGCACCGGTTTTCCGGGGCAGAGATATGACCTGGAGGAGACAGGGATTTACAGGAAGGGATTCGGCCTGCAGGTGGAGAATCCTGAGACGCCGGGGCTGATGGAGACATGGGAGCTGGTGGGGGATTTCGACTGCTCGGGACCTGAGGACCGCCATTTCCGGCTGGAGGAGGGAGTGCTGGAATTTGGGGACGGAATTCATGGGATGATGCCTGAGGGCAGAATCCAGGTGACTCATATGGAGCGCACCCTGGGGGACCTGGGCAATATCAAGTCAGGCACCATCAACCGGACAGACCTTCCAGGACAACCTCAGCTGTATCATGAACAGGATGCGGAGGGCGGCTGCCGGGAAGAGACGGTTGTAGAGGCCTTGGGACGTTTTAGGGATGGGGGGCGGGATGGAGTTGGGCGGCCGGAAAGAGCAGGGCAGCAGTATGGAGTTTGGCGGCAAGAAGGAGCAGTGCAGAAGGATGAAATTGGGCGGCCGGAAAGAGCAGTGCGGAAGGATCGGACAGGGCGGTCGGAAGGAACTGGGCGGCCGGCAGGCGCAGCGCGGCAGCGCGCACTCAGCTTGCAGGACTACGAGGAACTCATTCTGAATATTCCGGGACTGCTGATTGAGGACTGCCGGGGGTTTTGCCTGGACCCGGGGAGTAAGGAGGTTGTCCTGGCGGTGAAGCCGTACTCTGAGCGGGGCAGAGGCGTGTTGAACAAGGCTTATGAGCGGAACCTGTACCGGTATCTGGAAGAAAAACGGATGATTGGCACCAGGCTGAAGCTGGTGCCGCCGGACTATTATGATGTCACAATTGTCTGTACGGTCAGCGCCAGGGTGGAATTCCAGCAGGCCAGGCAGCTGGTGGAGGCCGCTCTCAGGAACTGGGTGCGGTCCAGGGGATTTGGCCAGGGTATAGTCTACGGGGATCTTCTGGGGCTGCTGGACGCCCAGCCCTGTGTGCTTCAGGCGGAATCCCTGTGGCTGGACGCAGGTGGGAGAGGGAAACGCAGCCCTGGCGGGGATCTGCTGATTCCGCCCTGGGGGCTTCTGTGGCTGAAACGGGTGGTATGCAATCTGACGGCGCCTTCTGTGTGAGGCAGAGAGAATGGAAACGTGAGCGATGAAATACTTCATTTTCAATAAGGACATGGATTACAGAAGAGGCATTTACCGCAATCTGCGGCTGAGCCGCGGGTCGGCGGCTCTGGAAGCTGAGACAGGAGGCGCGCCGGGCGTGTTTTTATCCCGGGTGCTGGACAGCGGGGAAAAGGGCTGCCGGTGGCACCGCCTGGTGATGGATCTGCAGGTGGGGGAAAATATGGCGGTGTTCCTGTATCTGTTTTCCACGGATTCCCAGATCGAGGCGGAGGCATTTACCGCGAATCGGAGGAGGGAGGAGCTGATGCCGGGCCATGATCAGGCCTCTGATCCCGCTCCCCTTATGGAACAGTTAAAACCCTTCCTGCGGGGCACTTTCCGCAATCCCAGGGACATTCTTTTACACCAGATTACAGGCCGCTATCTATGGCTGGGACTGGCGCTGTGGGGAAATGGCGCCGCCGGGCCGGTGATCCGTGAGATCAGGCTGTATTTCCCGCGGGAGAGCTGGAACCGGTATCTGCCGGAGATCTACCAGGACGAAAGCCAGGTATTCCTGGATCAGTTTCTCAGCATTTTCCAGTCCCTCTATATGGATCTGGAGACACAGATCCGCGGCTCTTCCAGGTATCTGGATCTGGGCGCTGCGCCCGATGAGGTGCTGCCGTGGCTGGCTTCCTGGCTGGGGGTGGAGGACAGCGATCTGTGGCCCCCTGAGCGCCTGAGGTCCTATCTGGTCCAGTGGCCGGAACTCTGCCGCCTCCGCGGCACGCCGGTGGGCCTGATCCGGCTGGTGGAGCTGTACACGGGGGATCCTGTCTATCTGCAGGAGGGGGCTCCGGGCGATGACGTCCACTGCTTCCGCCTGTTTATCGACGAGGCCGCGGTGGCCGGGGCCAGGGAGTATCAGGCCCTTCTGCAGGTGATCCGGGAGGGGAAGCCTGCGGACATGGAGGTATTTGTGATTGCCCTGAAGCCCTGGGTTTTCCTGGACCAGCACACGTATCTTGGCATCAACAGCCGCTTAAACCAGTACGGGGAAGCCGCGCTGGATTGCGGGGATTCCATTCCATATGCAGTTCTCGGAGGTAATGACCAATGAAAAATCTAAATTATATCCCATTCACCAGAAACCGGTATTTCCAGGGGAAATTGCTGACATCGGATGATTTTGACCAGGAACAGCAGTATGTCAACGACAAGCGGCGGCTGATCAACCGCTATATGCTGGGGGCTGGGATTGCTGCCGGGCTGGAGGTGATCCAGGTGGACGATTACAGCATTTCCCTGGAAGCCGGGCTGGCGCTGGACTACACGGGACGGGAGATTGTGGTGGACACTCCTGTGATTCACCGCCTGTCCGCTCTGGACGGATATGGGGAGGCCACCCAAAACGAGGGCATGGAATCCCTGTATCTGTACATTGAGTACGGGGAAATGCCTTCTGAGCCGGTTCACAACATCACCAGACGTGCTGTCCACACCGTGGAGGAAGAGGAGTACAACAAGGTAAAGGAGAGCTATCATCTGTATGTCGCAGATGAGGAGCCTGTGGAGCTGGGGGAGATGGACGGCTGCGGGGACGAGGCCCGGTATATCAGCAGCCGCCCGGAGAAGATCCAGCGGGGGACGTACCAGGCGGGGATCTGCCTGGCGGCAGTGACTCTTGTAAAAGCTGGGGATTTCTATATGATTGACCAGATCAGCCTGGCACCATTTCACCAGTATGCTTACTGCCAGCCTTTGACAACTGCCTGGATCAGGCAGCTGCAGCAGGAGATTGGGGCACAGGGGGAATTGATCAGCGCCATGGGCCGGGAACGGCAGCAGGCGGAGGCTCCCAGAGCCGGAGAGACGGACTGGCAGTTTGCCCAGGGCACCGCCATTGTGCATATGCCTGGCGGGGGAAAGGAGGGACGGCGCTATTTCTCGGAGGAGACGCCCCATGGCCTGGGGCTGGGAAATGTCCAGATCCTGCTGCAGGTGGTTCAGGCGGATTACTGCTACAGCGGGGCTGAGGACATTTTCCAGGATCAGGAGAAGAAGGTGGAGGCAGCGGTGCGTCTGAACCGGGGCAGCGGCACTTTTGTGATAGGTGTCCGCTCCCTGGAGACAACAACGGACCGGGAGGTGCGGGTGAACTGGACTGCCATCCGCAGGAGGAGCAGCAACGAGTTCATCCAGGGCGAGGAGCGGATCTTTATCAAGCCAAGCCTGGTGAATATTAAAGTCAGGCAGGAGATCCGGCTGGAGGCGGTCTGTGTAAACATGGCGGAGAAGTCTCTGATCTGGTCTGTGAGGGACCAGGACGGGGGAACCGTGGATGAGAACGGCCTGTACCATGCGCCCAACCGGGCAGGAGTCTATGAGGTGGTCTGCAGCAGCAGGAAGTCCGCGGCCAGGGCATCGGTGTTTGTGATCGTGCGGGAGTAGGAATATATGGTAATCAGAAGTCAGGATTTTATGTATGAGGTGGTTCAAAGGCTTTCCGATGAAGGGAAAACGCTTCATTACCGGTGTATCAGGCGGCCTGTTGGGGCGGCGGATAACGGGGGGGA